>NZ_JACYTW010000066.1:0-18346 GCF_014841395.1 Plantibacter sp. CFBP 13570
GCGGCGACGGCGGCTGCGGCCCCGCCACTCGACCCCGCCGCTCCGCGGTCGAGGGCCCACGGGTTCCGCGTCGGCACCCCGTCGAGCGGCTCCGTGTAGCCGTAGAGCCCGAACTCCGGGGTCGCGGTCTTCCCGAGGCTCACCGCTCCGGCCCGGTCGAGGACGCCGACCAGCTCGTCGTCGGTCGTCGCCACGACCTCCGCGGTGAGCCGTGACCCGAAGCGGACGGGCTGACCGGCACGGGACACGAGGTCCTTGTCGCCGATCGGGAGTCCCCAGAGCGGTGCGGTCCGAGGAAGTGCCTCGACCGCCTCCACGCGTTCGGCGAGCGATCCGGCGGCGACCGAGGTGAAGGCGCCGATCGCGTCGTCGAGGCGCTCGATGCGGTCGAGGTAGTGCCGGGCGAGCTCCGTCGGTGAGACTTCGTCCCGCTGCAACGCCTGCCACTGCTCGAGCGCCGTCAGCTCGTGGAGTTCCGCCATGCGACCAGCCTAGAGGCGGCGCTCTCCTGTGGTCCCCGTTCCCCGGCCGTTCCGGTCCCTGGTCCCTGTCCGTTCCGGTCCCTGTTCCCTGTCCGTTCCGGTCCCTGAGCCTGTCGAAGGGCGTCGACCGGTTCAGCGCTTCAAGGACTTCTGGAGGAGGACCGTGCCGATCCAGCGGTCGAACTTGAACCCGACACGGCCCATGCGGCCCACCTCGGTGAACCCGAACTTCTCGTGGAGGGCGATCGAAGACTCGGCGCCCTTGTCGGCGATGACGGCCAGCATCTCCTTGAGCCCGGCGGCCTTCGAGCGCTCGATGAGCTCACCGAGCAGATCGGTGCCGAGGCCCTTGCCGGTCGCCGCCGCTCCGAGGTAGATCGAGCTCTCCACCGTGAAGCGGTAGGCGCGCTTCTGCTTCCACGGCGCACACAGTGCGTACCCGAGGATCTGTCCGGTCGGGTTGACGGCGACGATGAACGGGAGCTGGAGCCGCTGCAGGTAGGCGAACTTGGAGCGCCACTCGGCGAGGGTCATCGCGTCCTCGTCGAAGGTGACCATGCTGTTGGCGACGTAGTGGTTGTAGATCGCCCGGATGTCGGGCAGGTCGGCCGCAGTGGCGTCGCGCATCGTGAAGGCGAAGGGCGTCTCGGGGGTCGGCGGCTTGCGCAGGTGCGGCGGCAGTCGGCGCCTCGGCTCGTACTCCTCTTCCAGCATCCCCCAAGCCTAACGAGGGGGTGGGTCGGCGGACAGCCCTTGCGGCCGACGCCACGACCCGGTCGTCAGTCGAGCGACCAGTCGATCGGGTCCACGCCGCGGGAGACGAGGAAGTCGTTCGTGCGGCTGAACGGCTTCGAGCCGAAGAAGCCCCGCGAGGCGGAGAGCGGACTCGGGTGCGCCGAGACGATGACGTGGCGGTCGGGGTCGCTCGATGACTCGAGCAGCGGCGCCAGTCGTTCGGCGTCCTTGCCCCAGAGGATCGACACGAGCGGTGCGGGGCGTGCGGCGAGCGCGCGGATCGCCTGTTCCGTGACCGCCTCCCAGCCGTGTCGGCGGTGCGACCCGGCGGAACCCGCCTCGACCGTGAGGACGCGGTTGAGGAGGAGCACGCCCTGTCGGGTCCACGGACTGAGATCGCCGTGCTCCGGCGTCGGGACGCCGAGGTCCTCGCGGAGTTCCCGATGGATGTTCGCGAGGCTGCGCGGCAGCGGGCGCACCTCCCGGTCCGCGGCGAACGACAGACCGATCGGATGACCGGGGGTCGGGTACGGATCCTGCCCGACGATGAGGACCCGGACCGCGCTGAACGGCGTGCGGAAGGCCCGCAGGACGAGCTCGGGCGCCGGCAACCATCGGGCGCCGGCCGCCGCTTGGGCCGCGAGCCAGTGGTCGATCGTCGCGAGGTCGTCCGCGACGGGTGCGAGCGCGTCGGACCAGCCCTCGTCCATCGACCCCGCCGCAGCGAGCTGTGCCGGGCTGCCGCCGAGGATGCCGTCCGTCATGGACTACTGCTGCTGCGGCTGCTCGGCGCCGATCGTGCGGACGACGACCCCGTGCTCGGCGGTGAAGACCTGCCAGACGCTGCCGCCACCGAGGACGGAGAGCGCCCCCTGCCCGACGACGAGCGCCGTGTTCTCGTCGATCGCGACACCACCTTCGACGACCCCGGCCTCCGTCGCGGCGACGAGGCGCCCGAGGGTGCCCCACTGTGCGGCGTGCGCCTCGACGGCGATGTCGACGAGCCCGAGACCGTCGCCGATCGTGACCTCGTCGAGCTCCTCGGACGCCGCCTCGGGGCTCACGGGGACCTCGCCGACACGCCATCCGCCGATGATCGCGTGCTCGGCGGCGATCATCGCGCCGGCCGAGATGCCGAGGTAGGGCAGACCGGACGCGACGAGGCGTCGGATGTCGGTGGCGACCGGCGCGACCGCCTCCGCGTAGGCCGAGGGCAGCCCACCGCCGACGACGATCCCGTCGACCTCGGCCAGCTGAGCCTGCGCGACCACTCCACCCTCGCGGACGACCACGCGGATCGCCTCGATCTCACCGGAGCGTGCCACGGCGCGTTCCAGGGCGGCGGACTGCTCGAGCCCGTCACCGTCGTGCACGACGACGATCGCGATGCGCGGGGCCAACCGACCGGCGACGACCGCGAGCGCGGCCGCCTCGGCGATGAACGCTGCGTAGACGGTCGACTCGGTCTCTGGGGCGGCCGGACCGCCGAGGAGGAAAACACTCACCCTGAGACCCTACCCGGCACCCCGGATCAGGCGGGGACGATCAGGCCGTGATCGTCGGCAGCGTCGACCAGGGGAAGGAGATCCAGCGGTCGACGCGCTTCCACACGTAGTCGGGACGGAGCACCGTCTGCGGCTTCTCGTACAGCGTCACCGTGCGGACCTCAGCGCCGCTCGCCTGCATGAGTTCCAGCACCATCGCGAGCGTGCGACCCGAGTCGGACACGTCGTCGACGAGCAGCACCCGGCTCCCCGGCAACCCGGCCACGTCGAGCAGCGGCGGGAGCACGACGGGCTCGGGGAGACGCGCGTCGACCCCGGTGTAGAACTCGACGTTCAGCGCGCCGCACGCCTTCACGTCGAGGGCGTAGGCGATGGCACCGGCGAGCAGGAGCCCGCCGCGCGCGATCGCGACGACGGAGTCGGGCCGGAACCCGCTCGCGACGATCGCACTGGACAGTTCGCGGGCCGCGTCACCGAACGTGGGCCAGTCGAGGACCTCTCGCTCCGGGGACGCTGCGCTGGGGTTCTCGGTCGACATCCTCCAACGCTATCCTGCCGGCCGGGCCGCCTGTACCATCCCCACATGGCGCGAGACAGCACGACGACCGGCGGAGCCTCGGCGACCGGATGGCGGACGTCGATCCGTGGTTCGGCAGCGGGCATCACCGCAGGCCTCATCGGCTGGTTGTTCCTCGTCGAGATCACGAGCGGTGTCCTGCAGGGCTACTACGTCCCACTCATCCCCGACCTCGTCGAGCACCTGGGCATCCACGACGCGGACTTCAACTGGTTCGAAGCCGCGCAGCTGCTGTTGTCGGCGCTCGTCGTCCCCATCCTCGCGAAGCTCGGCGACATGTTCGGGCACAAGCGGGTCCTCCTCGTCTCCACCGTGCTGACGGCCGGCGCCAGCTGGTGGCTCGTCGTCGCCGGGGACTTCTGGTCGTTCCTCGCGGCCTGGGCGCTGCAGGGCTTCTACGTCGTGTGGCTGCCACTCGAGATCGCACTCATCTTCGAGCGGGGCCGTCGCTCCGGCACCGGGGCCTCGCAGACCCGCCGGGCCGCCGGGCTCCTCGTCGTGGCGCTCGAGGCCGGGGCCATCATCGGTGCGCTGTCGAGTGGCCGCATCCTCACCGCCCTCGGCGGCGACATCCCGCTCACGATGATGCTGCCGGCCGTCGCGGTGACCCTCGTCTTCTTCGCCATCCTCTTCGGCGTCCCCGAGTCCGAACCCCTGCCGGGCAGGACCCTGGACCTCGCGGGCTTCGTGCTCCTCAGCCTCGCGCTCCTCCTCATCACCTCGGGGCTGACCTTCCTGCGACTCAACGGTCCGCAGACGTGGTGGGTGTGGGGGCTCATCGCGATCGGCGTGCTCGCGTTCCTGCCGTTCGGCCGACATGAACTGCGGCAGCCCGACCCGGCGATCGACCTCCGCGTGCTCCGGCAACCCAACATGTGGCCGGTGCAACTGACCGCCGGGCTCATCGGGATCAGCCTGCTCGGCGCCCAGGCCCCGCTCAGCACCTATGCGGGGACACCCCGGGAGAACGGGTACGGACTCGGGCTCGACGCCGGCGACATCTCCACGCTCATCGGCGCCTACCTGATCTCGATGATCGTCGGTGCGCTCCTGTTCCCACTCGTGTCGCGCTGGGCGACGCCCCGGATCGCGCTCATCATCGCCGCCTCACTCGTCGCGGTCGGATACCTGCTCTTCCTCCCGTTCCACCTCGAGACGTGGCAGGTCTTCCTGAACATGGCGA
Organism: Plantibacter sp. CFBP 13570; assembly: GCF_014841395.1. Taxonomy (NCBI): domain Bacteria; kingdom Bacillati; phylum Actinomycetota; class Actinomycetes; order Micrococcales; family Microbacteriaceae; genus Plantibacter; species Plantibacter sp. CFBP 13570. The sequence goes on from NZ_JACYTW010000066.1 coordinate 4,483, forward strand.
TCGCGGGGCTCGGCTCCGGTGCCCTCGTCGGAGCCATGCCGGCCGCGGCCGCGGCTGCCGCACCTCGCGGGCAGACGGGCGTCGCGTCGGCGCTGACCAACACGACGAAGACGATCGGCGGCTCCTTCGCCTCAGCCGTCTTCGGCGTGGTGCTGTTCGCCGGCGCCGCGCAGGCCGTCACGGCCGGGGCGTCGAGCCTGTCCGGTTACCTCACGGTCTGGGCGATCTGCGGGGCGGGGGCGCTCGTCGCCGCCGTCCTGCTCTGCTTCGTCCCGAAACTCGCCTTCGCGGATGTGGCCCCGGTCGACGTGGAACCCGGGCCACGCACCGATCCCGCTGCTGAGCACCCGACCGATCACTGACCTCCCGACCCGTCCCTGACTGCAACCGGTCCCGACGTTCCCAACCCGTCCCTCAGCTCCCGACCGGCCCCTGAGCCCCAACCGGTCCCTGAGCTTGTCGAAGGGCCTACTCCGCGACGCGCAACGGTCCCTTCGCCAGGCGGTACGGGGCGGCCTGGGCGACCGGCTTGATCGTGATGAGGTCGAGGTTGACGTGCGGCGGCAGGGAGGTCGCGTGGACGATCGCCTCGGCGACGTCGTCGGCCGAGAGCGGATCCGGCACGTCCTGGTAGACGGCGTCGGCGCGGTCCTGGTCGCCACCGAAGCGCACGAGCGAGAACTCCTCCGTGTGGACCATGCCCGGCGCCACCTCGATCACCCGGATCGGTTCGCCGTTGAGCTCGAGCCGGAGCACCTCGAAGAGCGCGCGCTCGGCGAACTTCGCCGCGTTGTACCCGCCGCCACCCACGTAGGCGACGTGGCCCGCGATCGAGGTGACACCGATGATGGTGGCGGCGCCACCCTCCGGGATGCTCCGACGGAGGATCGGCAGGAGCGCCTGGACCACGCGCTTCGTGCCGAGGACGTTGATGTCGAACATGCGCCGCCAGTCCTCGGCGTCGCCGTCCTCGACGGACGCGAGGCCGAAGGCACCGCCCGCGTTGTTGACGAGCGCCTGGGCGCCGCCGAGCTCCTCCACCCGGGCGGCGAGCGCGTCGACGTCCGCCTGCACGGTCAGGTCCGCGACGACCGCCGTACCGCCGATGTCCGCGACGAGCGCCTCGAGCCGCTCTGCTCGGCGAGCCACCGCCACGACGTCCCAGCCGTCGGCGGCGAATCGCCTCGCGGTCGCCTCCCCGATCCCTGAACTCGCACCGGTCACCACCACACGTCTCGTCGTCATGCCTCCAGGGTAGCCACCGGGCCGAGGCGTTACGCCGTGTGTCCGCGTGGTTGGCGCGTGCAGGTGGGGCCGGTAGCCTCGGGGTCACGACGGAGCACCACCCGGAGCCACGCCCGGCGACATCGCTGTCGGACCGAGCGGCCACACCGGCGGCACCCATCACCCGAGCAGCACCGACCACCCGAGCAGAGGGGACCATCCACCATGAGCGATGCCACGAACGACTGGAAGTTCGAGACGAAGCAGATCCACTCCGGAGCTGCGCCCGACCCGGTCACGAAGGCTCGGGCCACGCCGATCTACCAGACGACGAGCTACGTGTTCGACAACGCCGACCACGCGAAGAACCTCTTCGCCCTCGCGGAGTTCGGCAACATCTACACGCGCATCCAGAACCCGACGCAGGCCGTCGTCGAGGAGCGCCTGACCGCGCTCGAGGGCGGCAGCGGCGCCCTCCTCCTCGCCTCCGGGCAGGCGGCAGAGGCCTCGGCGGTCCTCAACATCGCACAGGCGGGCGACCACATCGTGTCGTCCTCGTCGATCTACGGCGGCACGTACAACCTGTTCAAGTACACGCTCGCGAAGCTCGGCATCGAGACCACCTTCGTGGAGAACCAGGACGACGCCGAGGAGTGGCGGCGTGCGGTGCGCCCGAACACGAAGCTGTTCTTCGCGGAGACCATCGGCAACCCGAAGATCAACATCCTCGACATCCGCCTCGTCGCCGACGTCGCGCACGAGGCCGGCGTCCCGCTGATCGTCGACAACACGATCGCCACGCCGTACCTCATCCGTCCCTTCGAGCACGGAGCGGACATCATCGTCCATTCGGCGACGAAGTTCCTCGGCGGTCACGGCACGGTCATCGGCGGAGTCATCGTCGACGGCGGCACCTTCTCCTGGACCGGGCACGCGGACAAGTTCCCGGGCCTCACGACGCCGGACCCCTCGTACCACGGCGCGGTCTACACCGACGCTGTGGGCGACTCGCTCGCCTACATCATCAAGGCGCGCGTGCAGCTCCTGCGCGACCTGGGTGCGGCCATCGCCCCGGCGAGCGCCTGGCAGCTCATCCAGGGCATCGAGACGCTCAGCCTCCGCATCGAGCGCCACGTGCAGAACGCCCAGCAGGTCGCCGAGTGGCTCGACGCCCACCCCGACATCGCGAGCGTCAACTACTCGGGTCTGCCGTCGAGCCCCTGGTACGCGGCGGCCAACCAGTACGCCCCGAAGGGTGTCGGAGCGGTCCTGTCCTTCGAGCTGAAGGGCGGGGTCGACGCGGGCCGCGCCTTCGTGAACTCGCTGCAGTTGTTCTCGCACCTCGCGAACATCGGCGACGTCCGTTCGCTCGTCATCCACCCGGCGTCGACGACGCACTCGCAGCTCACCCCGGAGCAGCAGCTCACGGCCGGCGTCACGCCCGGGCTCGTGCGGCTCTCGGTGGGGCTCGAGAACATCGACGACATCACGGCCGACCTCCAGGCCGGTCTGACCGCCGCGAAGCAGGTCGTCGAGGCCGCCCGGGTCTGAGTCCGTCCCGCAACGTGTCCTTCCCGGGTTGCGCCAGCGCGGTGCGCTGACGCGAGCGCACCCCACAACCGCGAGCGCGGGTCTCCAGAGACCCGCGCTCGCGTCGTTCGTTGCGCACTCGGGCCGGTTCCCCGTCACGCGAGCCCGTTGCGGCGTGCCGGAGCCGACGGGAGCGCACTCGCGCCAGCGCACCGCGCCGACCTCGACTGATCGGGTGACGTAACACGGCCGGTCGACGCCCCAGGGCACGCCACAATGGAGACCTATGGACTGGCAGACCCCGGAAGACAGCGTGCCCTCCCGCTTCGTGACCGAAGCCGAGGTCGGCGCCCTGCTCGCGAACCCGCCCTCGAGCGGCGCCTGGCGCGACGGCGACCGGCCAGGCGACCGGCTCTTCGCCCCGCTCGGCCGCCTCGACTTCGAACACGGCGGAAGCATCCCGCACGCCAGACTCGCCTACGAGACCTGGGGCACGCTCGACGACGACGGCGGCAACGCTGTCCTCATCCTCCACGCGCTCACCGGAGACAGCCACGTCCTCGGTGGTGCCGGCAACGGACATGCGACCGCCGGGTGGTGGGCCGGCATCGTCGGTCCGGGACTCGCCGTCGACACGGACCGCTGGTTCGTCGTCGCGCCGAACATGATCGGCGGCTGCCAGGGCAGCACCGGCCCCTCCTCCTTCGCGCCCGACGGCGTCGAGTGGGGTTCGCGGTTCCCGTACACCTCGATCCGCGACCAGGTCGAGGCCCAGCACCGACTGCTCGGCCACCTCGGGCTCGACCGCTGGGCCGCGGTGATCGGCGGGTCGATGGGCGGCATGCACGCCCTCGAGTGGGCCGCCACCCACCCCGAACTCGTCGACCGACTGGCCGTGATCGCCGCACCCCCGGTCACGACGGCGGACCAGATCTCCCTGAACTTCGTGCAGCTCGAAGCGGTCCGCACGGATCCACACTTCCAGGGCGGCGACTACTACGACGCCCCGGACGGTGAGGGCCCGCACCGCGGCCTCGCCCTCGCCCGACGGATGGCCCTGCTCAACTACCGCAGCCCGGGTGAGTTGAACGCCCGCTTCGAACGCAGCTGGCAGTCGAGCGTGAGCCCGCTCGGGCATGGTGGACGCTTCGCCGTCGAGTCCTACCTCGACTTCCACGGCAACAAGTTCACCCGACGCTTCGACGCCGGGAGCTACGTGACCCTCGTCGAGGCGATGAACTCGCACGACGTCGGACGCGATCGTGGCGGCGTCGGGGCGGCGCTGCGGGCCTACACCGGTCCATCGCTCGTGCTCGGGATCGACAGCGACCGGCTCTTCCCGGTCAGCGGGCAGGAGGAGATCGCGCTCCATCTCCCCGGCAACCTCGACGGCACCCGACCGTCGGTCCTCCGGTCCGACTTCGGACACGACGGCTTCCTCATCGAGAACGCTTTGGTCGCCCCGCATCTCAGCCGGCTCCTCGCCGTCTGACAGCCGCGCCCCGTCTGTCCGACACCCGTTCCGCGGCGGTCGTGTCACCCGATAAGGTGACTCCTCAGAGGAGCGTGAGCATGGATCGGGTGGCGAGGACCCAGCGACGGCTGCTGCTGCGTACGACGCGTCTCTTCGGACTCGCGGGGTGCGTCACGGCCGCGATGATCCTCAGCGTCCCGGGCGTCGTCTCGGGAGGTCGGTACACCGTCCTCCTCGTACTGCTCGGCGCCCTCGCGCTCACCCACGTGGCCGCCGAGCAGTACGACGGCCGTCGGTGGGTGGTGCTGGTGTTCCTGGTCGGTGTCGGGGTCGTCATCGTGATCGGTCTGTCCGACGGGAACACCGGCCAGGTCGGCTCCGCCAGCGCGATCGCCGCGATCACCTCCCTCGGCATGGGCGCCGTCGCGGCCCGACTCGTGCCGCTCCGGCGCACCTGGCCGTTGCTCCTGACCGCGTTCGTCGTGACGGCGGTCAGCATCATCGTCGTCACCGGGCCCACCGCGCTCACGATCCCGACCATCGGCCTGACCGCGGTCGTGTGGGTCGCGATCGGCGCCTTCGGCGGGTGGCTCGACACGAGCATCCCGCGGCTCATCCGCCGGGTCGACACCATCGGCAACGCCTACAACGCCGAGCGGCTCGCGAGCCAGGCCGAATCACAGCGACGCCAGGACGCACGACTGCTGCACGACACCGCGCTCGCGACCCTCACGATGCTCGCCCACTCCGGACGCGGCGTCGACGCCGCAGCCCTCCGTTCGCAGGCCGGGAACGACGCGCATCTGCTCCGCAGCCTCCGCCTCGGCGAAGAGCTCAGCCCCGTCTCCTCCGGCTCATACATCCTCCAGCGCGGTGCCGACTTCACCCTCGACGAAGGTATCGAGGCCGTGACGGACCGGTTCGCCGGGCTCGGCCTCACGGTCAACGTCTACGGCGGTGGACAGGCGAACCTCGACCCACGTGTGCGGGAGGCCTTCCTCCTCGCGCTCGGGGAGTGCCTGGAGAACGTCCGGCGTCACTCCGGGGTCGACTCGGCCGACGTCACGGTCTCGATCGACGAGCTGACCGCCCGACTCCTCATCACCGACACCGGCACCGGGTTCGATCCGTCGGCCGTGCCGGACGGCCACCTCGGCGTCGCGGAATCGGTCGTCGCGCGCATCCAGGAGGTCGGTGGGCAGGCGCGCGTCTTCTCCGCCCCGGGGGCCGGGACGACCGTCATCCTGGAGGTCCCGCAAGCATGAGTGTCGACGCCCTCGTTGAGGCCACCGGGCCGACCCGGCGCTACCGCCATCGGCGCGCCATCGACCGGCAGCGCTCGTCACTCGGAACGACACAGCTCGGCATCGGACTGTCGGTGTCCGGCCTCATCCTCGTCGTCTACGCCGCGATCCGATTCGTCGGATCGGTCCACCATTACCCGCGACCACTGCTCAGCGTCGTCGCCTGGCTGCTGCTCACCGCGGCGATCGCGTCGACCTTCCTCCTGCTCCGCCGTTCCGCGTTCCACCTCTCGGACCGGCTGTTCGTCGCGCTCCTGATCCAGCTGGTGGTGGTCGCCGCACTCGACCTCGCGAGCGTCTGGAGTCGCGACGCCGTAGGGGTCTATCCGACGGCGGCAGCGGCGGTCGGCGGCGTCCTGCTCGCGGTCGTCACCCTCCGCCCGGTCCGCGACATCGCCGCCGCGACCGTGGTGCTCGGGCTGATGCTCGTGGGGTCGATCCTCACCGTCACGCGGACCCAGACCGCGACACTCGGGGCCGAGTTGCTCTTCGCCGCGGTCGCCGTCGTCCCGCCGCTCATCGCCTGCGCGATCGTCTCCCAGTACCGGCGGATCGTCCGTCTCGAACTCGACCGGGTCATGGTCGCCTCCACCGTCGCGAGCGTCCGAGACGCACTGGGGTTCTTCGACTCGGAGGAGCTCGTCACCCTCGACCTCGAAGCGGAGGAGCTGTTCGTCGGTGTCGCCGACGGCTCGGTCGACCTCCCGCTCAGCCCCGAGCTCGCCGCGCGCGCCTCCCGTCTCGCGACCGAGCTCCGACGTCATCTCATGTCCGAGGGCAAGGAGTCCTGGCTCGAGCACGCGTTCCAGGAGTCGTCCGTGCTGTCTGACAGCGCGACCCTGCGCGACCCCGAGCGACTCGCGACGTATCTCGCAACGGATCAGCGGGATGGACTGCTCTCTGCAGTATGGTTGCTCCTCGGGGAAGCAGATGCGCAGAGTGCCAGAGCTGTGCTGACGCTCGGACCGGTCGACCGCTCCGAACGACCGGGCCGATCTGGTGCGCTCGTCATCCCGATCGTCCTCGAAGCGGTCGGAGTGCAACGCGCCAAGGTGGATCCCGCGGTGTGGGAAGCGCTCGGACGCGTGGGCAGCTCTACGGACACGTACCAGAAATCCCGGATCAGGATCGAGATCGACAGCACCGTCGACAATCCTGCTGCGGGCCAGCGGAAAGGGGAACGTCAATGACGTCACAGGAGTCTCGCATCAGGGTCGGCATCGTCGATGACCACCGGATGCTGCTCGGCGCGCTCACCGAGTGGATCAGGAGCGTCGCCGACGACATCGAACTCGTCGTCGTGACCCCGTCCTGGCCGGAACTGCTGACGCACCCCGCCTTCCCCGTCGACGTCCTGCTGCTCGACGTCGACCTCAAGGACAACGTCCCGGTCGCCGTGAAGCTCGCGACGCTGAAGACCACGGGCGTCACGACCGTCCTCATGAGCACCTACAGCGACCCGGCGGTCGTCCGCGAGGCCCTGGCCGCCGGTGCCCTGGGCTACCTCGCGAAGAGCGAGGACGCCGAGACCATCGTGCACGCCCTCCGTGCAGCGTCACGCGGTGAGTCCTACATCTCCCCCGAGCTCGACCTCGCCCTCGCGAGCGGCGCCTCCGGCACCGGCCCCCGCCTCAGCGCGCAGGAGCGTCGCGTCATGGCGCTGTACGCCGCCGGTGAGCCCGTGAAGATGGTCGCCGAGAGCCTCGGTATCTCCGACGAGACCGCGAAGAGCTACCTCAAGCGTATCCGCGAGAAGTACCGCAACGCCGGCATCGACGTCGGCACGAAGGTCGCCCTGCGCAAGCGGGCGATCCTCGACGGCATCATCGTCGACTAGCAGCGCGGTGCGCCGACGCGAGCGCGCGGGTATCGGTTCCAGCGCGGTGCGCTGACGCGAGACCGCATTGTTCGGCGTGAGCGCTACCCGGAGACGTCGGCGCGCATCTCCGGAGACCCGCGCTCACGCGTGCGGGGTGCGCTCGTGCGAGCGCACCGCGCTGGCACCCCACCCCACGGGCCGGGACGGGCGCCGGGTGTCGGTCAGACGGGGATCGGTGCCGTCGGCGGGTTGCGGTCCGCGATCCGGCGATCCTCGGCGTCGTTCGCCCGCAGGAGTTCGCGCCGGAGCTGCCGTCGTTCGACCGTGAAGCTCGTGATGACGATCCCGAGGCCGATCACGGTCAGCACCACGCCGGTCCAGACCGGGGCGAGGTAGCCGAGTCCACCGGCGATGACCACACCGCCGAGGAACGCCCCGAGCGCGTTGCCGATGTTGAGCGCCGAGTGGTTGAGCGCGGCGGCGAGCGACTGGCTGTCACCCGCGACGTCCATGAGCCTCGTCTGGATCGCCGGACCGAGGCCCTGCGACGCGAAGCCGACCGCGAAGACGAAGAGGAACATGGTCGGGGTCCACGTCGCGGTGAGTGCCAAGGCGGTCAGGACCACGATCATGAGCGCGAAGAAGACGATCAGGGCCCGCTTCACCCCGCGGTCCGCGAGATGCCCGCCGACCAGGTTGCCGATCGTCATGCCGACCCCCATGGTCGCGAGCGCCCACGGGACGAGTGTCGCCGACTCCCCCGCGACCTCGGTCACGAGGGGCGCGAGATAGCTGTAGACGGCGAAGAGCCCGCCGAACCCGATGGACCCGAACCCGAGCACGAACCACACCTGGCCGCGACGGAAGACACGGAGCTCCCGACGCATCGTCTGCTGCGGGTTGCCCGCCTGCACCGGCACGGCGAACCAGATGGTCACGGTCGCGAGCGCGAAGATGCCGGTGACGATGAGGTAGGCGGAGCGCCACCCGAACTCCTGGCCCACCCAGGTCGCGAACGGCACGCCCACGACGTTCGCGATCGTCAGCCCGGTCATGACGAGCGCGACGCCCTTGCCGCGCTTCCCGGGCCCCATGAGACTCGCGGCGACGAGGGCGGCCATGCCGAAGTAGGCGCCGTGCGGCAGCGCCGCGACGAACCGTGCGAGGAGGACGAGGCCGAAGCTCGGCAGGAGCGCAGACGCGAGCGTGCCGACGGTGAACGCGACGCCCAGCCAGAGGAGGACGGTCTTACGCCGGTATCGCGCGACGAGCGCGGCGATCGTCGGCGCACCGACGACGACGCCGAGCGCGTACGCCGTGATCAACCAGGCGGCCTGCGCGTTCGCCTGCTCCTGGCTGCGCGCGGCCAGCTCGGGCAGGAGGTCGGTCGCGATGTTCGGCAGCAGACCCATCGCCACGAACTCGGTCGTGCCGATGCCGAACGCCCCGACGGCGAGCGCGAGGATGGCAAGACGAACACGGGTCGGCGACAGCTGCGTCGACCCGTCCAGGATGGTGGGCATGGATCGAGTGTACGGGAATCCTCGAATCGATTCGAGTCCCCCGAGCGGCAAAACCGGACCACCGCCTCCCGGTGGGTTCAGCCGTCGTTCTCGAGCGCGGCGTCGAGGCGGTCGAGCTTGGCGGTCAGCTCACCCGTGTAGCCGGGACGGATGTCGGCCTTGAGGACGAGTGAGACCCGGCTACCGTAGGCGCCGACCGCCTCGGTGGCGTCCTTGATGACCGCGAACACCTCGTCCCACTCCCCCTCGATGGTCGTGAACATGGAGTCGGTCCGGTTGGGCAGGCCGGACTCTCGGACGATCCGCACGGCGGCGGCGACCGCGTCGTGGACGGAACCGTCCGAGTTGCCGGTGCCGCTGGGGGCGACGGAGAAGGCGACGAGCATGGTCACTCCTTGTGGGTTCGAGCGGGGACGAGGATGGACGCCGAGGAGACGTCTTCGTCGTGGTGGTGCGGCGAGAACAACGCGTGGACGGCCCAGCCTGCGAGGACCAGGTAGGCGAGGTTGCGGACCGTCAGCACCGTCACGAGGACCGGGTCGACGTTGAGCAGCCAGAGGTACAGGTAGGGGTAGACGAGCTGCGTGAGCGCGGCGATCAGCAGCGCGAGCACGGCCGGCGCGAGGAAGCGCCGACGCTGCAGGACGATCCCGAGGATCACCGGTGCCGCCAACCACATCGCGAACTGCGGTGACCCGACCTTGTTGAAGATGATGAGCGTGAGGACGAAGAGGAGCGACAACGGCGCGAGCACCTGCACGAGGGGGCGTCCGGACCGCACCGCGAGCACCCCGAGGAGCACCGCACCGGCGACGGCGAGGCCGAGGAGCGGCGTCATGACGGCGATCGCCGTGTCGACGCCCGGGCCCGTCACCTGGAAGGTCAGGATGTCGCGGTCGTAGTAGACGAAGCTCTGCGGGACACCCAGGACGGCGAGCCACAGGTAGGCGTTGCCGATGGGCGACTCGATCTGGAGACCACGTCCGGTCTGCTCCGTCACGAAGCTGACGGCGTTCGCACCGCCGAGCACGAGGCCGACCCCGAGGACCACGACCGACGTCGCCGCCGCCGCGACCAGGACCTGACCGCGATGGCGGTGCGCCAGGACGATCGCGCCGATCAGCGCCGCCGGCCAGATCTTCATCCAGGCGGCGAGCGTCAGGAGGACGGCGGCGACCCGCGGGCGGCCGGCGACCCAGAGGAGCCCGACGATCGCGATGGGGACGGTCACGGAGTCGATCCGGGCGAGCGCGATCGGTCCGAGCAGGAGGAGGAACGCGAGCCACCACCATGCCGCGATCAGCCGTGGGCGCGAGTGGCCGTTGCCGAGGAGGACCGCGAACGCCCCGGCGTTCATCGCGGTCACCAGCAGGAGCCAGCCGACGCCGTACCCGGCACTGCCGAGCAGCAGCGGGATCAGCATCGGCACGATCGCGAGGATCGGATAGACCCAGGGCTGGTCGATGGCGGGGATCGGGCCACCGGACGTCGCCTGTTCGACCCACGGCCGGTACACGAGGACGACGTCGCCGAGCGGGAGGCCCTCCGCCACGAGGCACAGCCACCCGACGAGGAGGTGCACGAGGCCGAACCCGCACCAGAGGAGCCAACGCCGCATCACGTGGACCATCCTAGGCTCGTGCCGCCGATGGGACCGGTCCGCCACTCGCTCGACGCCCGAGTGGGTCGGCTCCGCGAGCCTGCTGATCAGTACCCGCTGAAGGCGTCGGTGCGGACGTGTCCGACGCCGATCCCGCGCAGGGCGGGCTTCAGGGCCTCGATCATCGCGGGCGGACCGGAGATGAAGACCTCCCGCTCGGCAAGGTCGGGGACGGCCTCGGCGAGGCGCTCGTGGTCGAGGCGCCCGGGTCCGAGGCCACGCCAGCCGTCCGGCAGCCGGACGTCGTCGGTCGGTCCCACGACGAGCACCGGTGTCCCCCAGGTCTCGAGCTCGGCCGCGTAGGCGAGCTCCTGCGGGTCGGACACGACGTAGACGAGGACGACGTCACGCTGGTCGGCACGGAGGTGCAGCCGGGAGAGCTGGCTGACGAACGGGGTGATCCCGATCCCGGCGGCGATGAGCAGGATCGGCTTGCTCGCATCCTTCGGCAGGACGAAGTCGCCCCACACGCCGGTCGCCGAGAGGCTCGCGCCGACCGGCAGCGCGCTCAGCGCCCGCTTGAAGCTACTGGCCCGCTCGGGCACACGCATGGCCACGCGGATCGTACGGTCGTCGTCGGGCGGCGAGGAGATACTGAAGACGCGCCTCGAACCGCGGACGTCGGCCCCACGGTGCGGCAACGACAGCTCGAGGTACTGGCCGGCCGCGAACGGGATCGAGCGCTTCGAGCTGAACTGGTACTCGACCGCCGTCGGGGTGAGCGCGCGGGTGCCTTCGAGCGTCAGTCGCATCCCCCGACGACGGGCGACGGCGAAGGCCAGCACGTTGCCCACGATGAGCGCGAGCTCGGGGGTCGACGCCACCTGGCCGAGCATGAACGGGATGGAGAACAGCACCGCGACGATCGCCGCCTCGGCGAGCTGCTGCCAGCGCCGCGGTGGAAGCGTGAGCGGCTCGGTGAGCATGAACGCTGCGAGGAAGAGGATCGGGTACGACGTGAGTGGGGCCAGCAGTGCCGGTCCCAGCTCTTGACCGCCGGTGACGAGCCGGACGGTGACGAGCGCCCAGGAGAGCACGATGAAGACGAGTGCCATCGTCAGTCGCTTCGTCCGGATGAGGACGAGTCCGCCGAGGATGACGACACCGGGCAGTAGCCACGGGTTGGCGACCCACCAGACCGACGGTGACACGCCGGGGAGGGTGACGTAGCTCGCCAGCACGCTCATCACGAGTGCGGCGATGGCCGCCGGGTTGAGGACGTGTCGGCCTCGGATCGCGAGCAGGTACTTCGACGCCGAGGCGACCGTGGCGGCGAGGGCGATCCAGGCCAGCGCGGTGGGCTCGCTCGTCGGCCACAGGATGAAGAACAGCAGGAGGGAGGTGATGACGGACGACTCGCTGTGCGGCTGCACCTGGAACAGCGCGCCGAACAGGCGGTTCGTCAGGTAGCCGACGACGAGCAGCGTTGCCAGGGTGGCGAGGAGCTCGAGCGGCTTGTAGAACACCTGCCCGAACAGCGACAGCACGAAGGCGTAGATCGCGAGGGTGCCGAGTGACAGCGTCACGAGGCGGTACATGGTGACCCGCCCGAGGACGGTGCCGAAGAAGGAGCCGGTGCGGCCGTTCATGTGCGGTCTGCTTTCTGGGAGATGGTGCCGTCCGGGCTCAGGCCCTGTGGCGCGTGACTCAGGTGAAGAGTTCGCCGGGGAACCCGACGGACCGGTCGGTGAGACCGGTCGTGAACATACGGACGCTCTCGAAGGTGAACGCCTCCGCCAGGGTCTCGTGATCGGTGAAGAACAGCGCGGTGGCCAGTCCGTCGGCGACCATCGCGTCCGGGGCGGTGACCCAGGTCGCCGCGACGGTCCTCGTCGGTTCACCGGTCCGGCCGTCGATGACATGGTGGAGCCCGTCGCCCCAGGCACGACGATTGGTCGCGGAGGCGCACAGGGCTCCGTCGTCGACCGTCGCGACCCCGATGGCCTTGCTGGGATCGTACGGATGCTCGAGCGCGATGCGGAGCGGGTCCGCCACGCGGGACCCGTGCTCGTGACGCAGGTCGCCCGAGGCGTCGACCGTGAAGGACTCGTGGCCGTGGCTGCGGAGGAGGTCCGCGACGAGGTCCACGAGCCGCCCCTTGCCGGCCGCGCCGATGTCGATCACGAGCGGACGGCTCGTCTCGAGCACCTCGCCGTCCCATCGGGCCACGTCGTCCCAGTGCGGGGCGGCGACCGCCGGGCCCTGGGGGACGAGCGAGTAGGAGGCGTCGTAGCCGAGCCGTTCGAGCGAGGTGCCGATGAACGGCGTCACGGCTCCGGCGGTGGCATCGTGCAGACGCCGGTACGTGTCGAGCAGCGCGACCGCATCCTCGCGCGCATCATCGGGGAAGGCGGTCGAGACCGGGCCGGCGGCGAACCGCGCGATGAACGCGTCGTCCCGGAACCTCGACCAGGTCCGGTCGAACCGGTCGATGCACGCGGCGACGGCCTCTGCGGTCTCGGGCTCGAGCGGCAGAGCCGTGTCGAGCTCCCATCCGGTGCCGATCGCCTCGAAGCGCAGTGTCGTCTCGCTCATCGTCGGTCCGGCCCCGCGGCTCAGCCCTTCGCTTCGGTCTTGATCGTGTCGATGGCCGAGTTGAAACCGCCGCTGGTGAGCGAGGAACCGGCGACCTTGGAGACCTTGAGGCTGTCGATGTCCTTGCCGACCACCTCGGCGGCGATCCCGGAGATGAACTCCGCCTGGTAGCGCTTGCTGTTCGCGCTCTCGGCGTGCGAGACGACGTCGACCGCCGTGACCTTGTCCTCGGCGAGGGTGACGGTCACCGTGATCGACTCGGTGCCGTTCGGCGACTGGTAGCTGCCGTCCGCGGTGTAGGAGCCGTCCTGGTAGTCGGTGGAGCCGGAGCCCGCCGCGGCGTCGGTGGAGGTGGTCGCCTCCGGCGCCGCCGTGCTCTTCGTCTCGGGCGACGTGGTCGTGGTCGAACTGCCGGCGTCGGCCGCCGAGCAACCGGCCAGGCTGCCGACGAGGGTGAGGCCGGTCAGGGCCGCGAAGGTCGTCTTCTTCGCCGCCACGGACAGGCGTGGCGTGCGGACGGGAGGCTGGGTGGTGGTGGGGTTGCGCATCGTTCAATCTCCTCGGGCGATGTGTGTGCCGCGGTGCGGCGGCCGCCGCGGCGAGGTCTCTGCCGCGGTGGCACCAGTGTCCTGAGCTTCCCTATGGGCGAGCTATGAGCGTTCTGGGAGTTGTCCTTCGTCCACCGATGAACGATCGTTCAGCGGAGGAGACCACCGACGACGCCGCGCACCGCTTCGGCCACGTCGAGCGCGGCCAGCGGGCCCTCGGCTGCCGCGGCGTCCCCGGCGGCCGCGT
>NZ_JACYTW010000067.1:0-18299 GCF_014841395.1 Plantibacter sp. CFBP 13570
GACGGACGTCGGCGGGCTGAGCGGTGCGCACTGATCCGTTCGCTCGCGGCGTCCGGCCGGGCGGTCGTCGTCTCGAGCGAGGACCCGGCGGCGCTCGCGGCCGTCTGCGACCGGGTCGTCGCCGTCCGCGCGGGCCGGATCGTGGGGACCGTCGGCGCTGCTGACGCGCCGGATTCCGAGCCGCTCGACGCACGCGCCGTCATCGAGGCGATGGGCGGTCTCGCATGAGTCGCGATCGCATCGTCCTGTCCATGGCCACGGCAATATACAACGTTGTACACTGGAGCGCGGCCCAGCCCTGATCCACCCGGCCGAGCAGCCGCCCCCACCCGCTTGCACCACAGCATCGCGAATCAACCGAGCACCAGATCGACGAAGGAGTCCCACCGGTGAACACCGAGCAGAACCCGGCCGCCAGCGCCCCCGAGCAGGCGACAGCCACGCACGCCGAGACCTATACGATCGGCGTCGACTTCGGCACGCTGTCCGGCCGAGCCGTCGTCGTGCGAGTGTCCGACGGTGCCGAACTCGGGTCGGCGGTGCTCGACTACCCGCACGCCGTCATGGACCGTGAGCTCGCCTCGACCGGCGCCGCGCTGCCGCCCGACTGGGCGCTGCAGGTGCCGGCCGACTACGTCGCCGTCATGCAGTCCGCTGTGCCGCGCGCCGTCGAGGCCGCCGGGATCGACCCCGCCGCCGTCATCGGCATCGGCACCGACTTCACCGCCTGCACGATGGTCCCCGTCATCGCCGACGGGACACCGCTCAACGAGCTGCCCGAGTACGCCGACCGCCCGCACGCCTACGTGAAGCTGTGGAAGCACCACTCCGCGCAGCCGCAGGCAGACCGCATCAACGAGCTCGCCGCCGAGCGGGGCGAGTCCTGGCTGCCGCGCTACGGCGGCCTCATCTCGAGCGAGTGGGAGTTCGCCAAGGGCCTCCAGCTCCTCGAGGAGGACCCCGAACTGTACGAGCGCATGGACCACTGGGTCGAGGCGGCAGACTGGATCATCTGGCAGCTGACCGGCACCTACGTCCGCAACGCCTGCACCGCCGGCTACAAGGGCATCTACCAGGACGGCGCCTACCCGAGCCACGAGTTCCTCGCCGCGCTCAACCCCGCCTTCGAGCGCTTCGCCGACGACAAGGTCGCACACGAGATCGGAGAACTGGGCGCCGCCGCCGGCACCCTGTCGGCCGAAGCCGCTGGGTGGACCGGTCTCCGCGAGGGCATCGCGGTCGCGGTCGGGAACGTCGACGCGCACGTCGCAGCACCCGCGGCGCAGGCCGTCTCGCCCGGCCAGATGGTCGCGATCATGGGCACCTCCACCTGCCACGTCATGAACGGCGACGTCCTCCGCGAGGTCCCCGGCATGTGCGGCGTCGTCGACGGCGGCATCATCGCCGGCCTCTACGGCTACGAGGCCGGGCAGTCGGGCGTCGGCGACATCTTCGCCTGGTACGTCGCGAACCAGGTCCCCGCCCGGTACACCGAAGAGGCTGCGGCGCGTGGTGTCAGCATCCACGAGTACCTCACCTCGCTCATCCAGGACCAGCCCGTCGGCGCGCACGGGCTCGTCGCCCTCGACTGGCACTCGGGCAACCGCTCGGTCCTCGTCGACCACGAGCTCTCCGGCACCGTCCTCGGCCTGACGCTCACCACCCGCACCGAGGAGGTCTACCGCGCGCTGTTCGAGGCGACCGCCTTCGGCACCAGGAAGATCGTCGAGACGTTCAACGCCTCGGGCGTCCCCGTCACCGAGTTCATCGTCGCCGGCGGTCTGCAGCGGAACCCCTTCCTCATGCAGACGTACTCCGACATCCTCCGCCTGCCGATCTCCATCACGGCGAGCGACCAGGGGCCCGCGCTCGGCTCGGCCATCCACGCGGCCGTCGCCGCCGGGGCCTACCCGGACGTCCCGGCCGCCAGCGCCGCCATGGGCAAGGTGAACCGCGCCGTCTACACGCCGAACGAGGCCGCGGCCGACGCGTACGACCTGCTCTACGCGGAGTACGCGACGCTGCACGACTACTTCGGTCGTGGTGCCAACGACGTCATGAAGCGCCTGAAGCGCATCCGCCGAGCCGCCCTCGGTGGCGGCGTCGACAGCCTGCCGACCGACACGGAGACCACCGCCCTCGAAGGAGCAACCGCGTGAACACCTACTCACCCGAGATCGAGGTCGCGATCGCACGCGTCCGGTCCGACGTCGCCAAGCTGCACGGCGAACTCGTCCGGTACGGGCTCGTCATCTGGACCGGCGGCAACGTCTCCGGCCGGGTGCCGGGAGCCGACCTCTTCGTCATCAAGCCCTCCGGCGTCGACTACGACGACCTCGCACCCGAGAACATGATCCTCTGCGACCTCGACGGCAACGTCATCCCGGGCACGCCCGGTGCTGAGCGGTCGCCGTCGAGCGACACCGCGGCGCACGCATACGTCTACCGGCATATGCCCGAGGTCGGCGGCGTCGTGCACACCCACTCCACCTACGCGGTGGCCTGGGCGGCACGCGCCGAGCCCATCCCGTGCGTCATCACGGCGATGGCGGACGAGTTCGGCGGGGAGGTCCCGGTCGGTCCGTTCTCGATCATCGGTGACGACTCGATCGGACGCGGCATCGTCGAGACGCTGACCGGTCACCGGTCGCGCGCCGTACTCATGCAGAACCACGGTCCGTTCACGATCGGGAAGGACGCCCGCGACGCCGTGAAGGCCGCGGTCATGGTCGAGGACGTCGCCCGCACCGTGCACATCTCGCGTCAGCTCGGCGAGCCGAAGCCCATTCCGACCGAGGCGATCGACGCCCTGTTCGACCGCTACCAGAACGTCTACGGCCAGGCGCCGCAGGGCGCGCTCTAACCAGAACGACCTCCGGTCCGATCCCGGTCCCTGACACCCTCCCGGTCCCTGACACCCTCCCGGTCTCTGAGCTTGTCGAAGGGCCACCCCACCACGGTCCCGCCCTTCGACAGGCTCAGGGATCGAAACGACCTCAAGAAAGAACCTACCAATGCCGAAGCCCACCACCACGCTCGACCACTACACCGTCTGGTTCCTCACCGGCAGCCAGAACCTGTACGGCGAGGAGACCCTCCGTCAGGTCGCCGAGCAGTCCCAGGCCATCGCCGCCGAGCTCGGCGCTGCCGCCGACGTCCCCGTGCGGATCGAGTGGAAGCCCGTCCTCAAGGACTCCGAGTCGATCCGTCGGGCCATGCTCGACGCGAACGCCGACGACAGCGTCATCGGTCTCGTCACCTGGATGCACACCTTCAGCCCGGCCAAGATGTGGATCGCCGGCCTCGACGCGCTGCAGAAGCCGCTGCTCCACCTCCACACGCAGGCGAACGTCGAGCTGCCGTGGTCGGAGATCGACTTCGACTTCATGAACCTCAACCAGGCCGCGCACGGCGACCGCGAGTTCGGGTACATCCAGACGCGTCTGGGCGTCGCCCGCAAGACGGTCGTCGGCCACGTCTCCGACCCGCGCGTCCAGCGTGAGGTCGGCACCTGGCAGCGCGCCGCCGCGGGTTGGGCGGCCACGCACGAACTCAAGCTCGCACGCTTCGGCGACAACATGCGTTACGTCGCCGTCACCGAAGGTGACAAGACCGAGGCCGAGCTGCGCTTCGGTGTGCAGGTCAACACGTGGAGCGTCAACGAGCTGGCCGAGGCCGTGCACGCGTCGACGGACGCTGACATCGACGCCCTCGTCGCCGAGTACGAGGAGCTGTACGACGTCGTCCCCGAGCTGCGGAAGGGTGGCGAGCGGCACGCGTCGCTCCGCTACGGCGCCGCGATCGAGCTGGGCCTGCGCTCCTTCCTCGAGGCCGGCGACTTCGCCGCGTTCACGACGAGCTTCGAGGACCTCGGCGAGCTGCGTCAGCTGCCGGGCCTCGCCGTCCAGCGCCTCATGGCCGACGGCTACGGCTTCGGTGCGGAGGGCGACTGGAAGACCGCCGTCCTCGTGCGCGCCGCGTCCGTCATGGGTGCCGGCCTCCCCGGTGGCGCCTCGCTCATGGAGGACTACACGTACCACATGGAGCCCGGCAACGAGCTCATCCTCGGTGCGCACATGCTCGAGGTCAGCCCGACGCTCTCCTCGGCTCGTGCCACCCTCGAGGTGCACCCGCTCGGCATCGGCGGCAAGGAGGACCCGGTGCGCCTCGTCTTCACGGCCGACTCCGGCCCCGCCGTGGTCGTCGCGATGAGCGACATGCGCGACCGCTTCCGGCTGACGGCGAACGTCGTCGAGGTCGTCCAGCCCATCGAGGCCCTGCCGAAGCTGCCCGTCGGGCGCGCCGTGTGGAAGCCGGCTCCGGACTTCGCGACCTCGGCCGCCGCCTGGCTCACCGCCGGCGCCGCGCACCACACCGTCATGTCGACCGCGGTCGGGGTCGAGGTGTTCGCCGACTTCGCGGAGATCGCCAAGACCGAGCTCCTCGTGATCGACGAGTCGACCACCACGCGCGACTTCCAGCGCGAGGTGCGCTGGAACAACGCGTACTACCGCCTCGCCCAGGGGTTCTAGCCCCGGGACGATCCGACCGAGACGGCCTCCTGCCCACCAGCGGGAGGCCGTCTTGCGTCGTGGTGTCGTCGATCGTGCTGTGCGACGTCGGCGCTTGCTAGCCTGGGGCGACGCGCCGGGGGTGGCGCGCTGAACGACGGGGGTCGACCGATGACGGACGTGTTCACGCAGACGGAGCAGCAGGAGCCGGGCGAGGAGGGGACGGCCGAGCCGACGAGGCTCGGATGGAAGCTCGCGATCGGTGGGACCGTCCTCGTCGCCGGTGTCGGAGCGGTCCTCGCGATCGTCGCAGCGACCGGCGGGTTCGCCGCCGCCGACCCCGCGGCCGCCGAGCGGGCGATGGAACGGTGCATCGCGGAGCGGGCGAGCAGCATCATCGATGCCGGCGACCGCACTCCGGCCGAGGCCGCCGCCGAGGGATGTGCGCTCGATGCCGAGTCGGACACCTTCCTCGACGAGTACGGCGACTGACCCGGGTCGGTTCGGGCGCGTTCGGGCGCGCTACCGGAGCCCGATGATCGTGCCGACGACGAACAGCCCGAGCGCGCTCCACATGAGGATGTCGTCGACGCTCATCCGGACCCTGAGTCGCCGACCACGGGTGCTGACGCGGCCGGCCGCAGCGGTCGAGGCCGACTCGTCCGCTTTGGCGCTTCGCCGGTCACCTCGGGTCTCCCGCCACCGGGCCCAGCGTTCGACGCGGTCGTCCACGGCGTCGACAGCGGCGGCGATGTCCTGCCAATCGTCGACCTTCGTCGTGACGAGGTCGTCGCTGGTCACGAGCAGGAGCCAGTCGTCGACGATCTCCACGTCGAAGCCGCGCACGTGGTCGAGCAGTCGCGCCATCACGTCGGGCGTGAACAGGTAGAGGGCATCGGCCTCGTAGCCGACCGGGCAGTAGAGGTGGAAGTGTCGGTCGAAGCCGCCCTCGAGGCTGAGCTGCTGCGTATCGGCCGGGGCGCCGGCGCCAGTCATGCCTCGGCGGCGGCCGTCCTGGGCGCGGAGCAGGATGTGGGGGAGGGCGACGGGCATCCGGAGCGCGCAGTAGCCGCCGAAGGGGGCCGCGAGGTTCTTGCGGTTGCCCATGACCTCGTAGTTGGCGATCTCGATGCCACGCGGCTCCCGGCTCCGGAGGACTCGATGGAGGTTCACCGACCCGCGGCTCCGCCAGGGCATGTCGCGCTGGAGGGCGATGGGACCGACGCGGTAGTCGAACCCGTTGGCCTCGGCGAAGGTGGCGAGGCGGAGGTGTGTGCGTCGCATGGTCCTCCGCGACCAGACCCTGATCGTCATGCGGACGAGGATCACGGCGAGGAGGATCATGACCACCACGAGCGTGCCCATGCCGAAGGCGATCCCTCCCGCGTTCCTGCCGCCTTGAGCGTAGGCGAGCAGGCCGACCAGGCCGAAGAAGAAGATGCCGAACAGTCCTCCGATCGCGCCGAGGGTGGTGGTGAGCCGTCGGACTCGCCCGATGCGATCGCGGGCGCCGGGGTCCTCCCTGACGAAGGCTCGCCACTGCTCTTGAACCTCGTGTCGGGGAAGCGGCCGGGTGAGCGCACTCGTGTCGAGTGGTTCGGGAAGCGCCTGCACGCCCTCCAGCCTAGTTCCGCGTCGAGGCGCGGCCCGCTCAGTCGGGGGCGTCCGTCGGGGCCTCGTACCCGACCGGCAGCTCGGGGACGGTGCTCGTGCCGGCGTGGAACGCGGTGACCGCGAGGAGTGTCGGTACCGGCGCTTCCTCAGAGCGGCCCGCCTCATCGGCGACGTCGGGGACGAGCGCGATCGTCAGCCGATCGGTCGTGACCGGTTCGAACACGTGCACCCTCGAGACGCCGACGGAACCGGCTTCGACGAGCGTGCGGCCGTCCGGTGTGCGGACCTCGTGGCGGTCGATGAGCTGTCCGGCGGTGAGGTCCTCGTGCAGCCGGAGGTGATCGACGGTGACCGGTTCCGCGAACGTGACGGTGACCGTCGACCCGTCGGTGGTCAGCGTTCCCGGGATCGGTCGCGCGAAGCGTCGGTCGCGCTCCGCGGCCCAGGCGGTCACGCGTTCCACGTCGGCATCGGGGAGGAGCCCGCGGGTGTCGGGTGGGAGGTTGAGGAGGAGGTTCGCGCCGAGTCCGATGGACCGGTAGTAGATCGCGAGCAGATGCTCGACCGACTTCGGCTCGTCGTCCGGGTGCCAGAACCAGCCGCGGCGGATCGAGACGTCGCACTCGGGCGGCAGGTAGAGGGCCTCCTCGAACCGGCTGGTGACGACGGTGTAGTTGCTGAAGTCGGTGTGGTCGACGACGTACCGCACCGGGTCTTCGGCGAGACCGTTCTCGTTACCCACCCAGCGGATCGTCGGGGCGCCCATGTTGAACACCATGGCCTGCGGCTGGAGCCGTTCGATGATCGCGGAGATGCCGGGCCAGTCGTAGGTGTACCCCTCGGACCCGGCGCCGTCGAACCACAGCTCGACGAGCTCGCCGTAGTTCGTGCACAGTTCGGTGAGCTGTCGGGCGTACACCTCGGCGTAGCGCGCCTCGTCGGCGTACTCGGGAGCGTGGCGATCCCACGGCGAGAGGTACAGCCCCAGTCCGAGACCCGCTTCGCGACAGGCTGCTGCGAGCTCAGCCACGATGTCGCCGTGGCCGTCCCGCCACGGTGAGGATGCGACGCTGTAGTCGGTCGTCGTGGTCGGCCAGAGACAGAACCCGTCGTGATGCTTCGCGGTGAGGATGACGTATCCGGCGCCGATCGAGGCCGCGACGCGCACCCACTGCCGCACATCGAGGTCGCTCGGATCGAAGCTCGAGGCGGGCAGGGTGCCGTCGCTCCATTCCTTGCCGGCGAAGGTGTTGACCCCGAAGTGGAAGAACACGCCGAAGCCGTCCTGTTGCCAACGCAACTGGCCCTCGGTCGGGACGGGACGGTGCGCGTGGTGGTGCGGCTGTTGACTCACTTGACTCCTCCTGCTGCGACGCCTCGGTGGAACCATCGTTGCAGCACGATGAACACCACGAGGACGGGGACGACGGCGATGATGGATCCGGCCATCACGACCCTGGGGTCGAACCCGAACGACGACGCCGAAAGTCGTGCGAGTCCGAGCGAGACGGTGAACGACGACTCGCTCCGCAGGACGAGGAGCGGCCAGAGGAAGTCGTCCCACGCGGTGATGAACGAGTTGACGACGACGACCAGCATCGCGCCGATGGACGACGGCAGGAACAGGGCGGTGAACCGCTGCCACTCCGAGGCTCCGTCGAGGAACGCGGCGTCTTCGATCTCGTCGGGCACCGCCGTGAACGCGGCCCTCATGATGAGGACGTTCATCGCGGAGACCGCACCGGGGAGCCACGCGCCGACGAGGGTGTCGAGCAGGCCGAGCTCCTGGGTCATGAGGAAGAGCGACACCATGATCGACTCGAACGGCACGACCATCGACACGATCAGGACGGTGAAGGTGACCCGCCGCCCGCGCCAGCCGCGTCGGGAGAGCATGTAGCCGGCTGCGGTCGGCAGCACCACCTGGGAGGCGATGGTGAGCGCGCAGACGATCGCGCTGTTCGTCAGGTACGCGTCCATCGGGATCTGCCGGAAGATCGTGACGTAGGCGTCGAGCGTCGGCGACTGCGGGAACAGGGTGGCGTCGCGTCCGAACAGTGCTTCGCCTGAGCCCTTGAGTGACGACAGGAACTGCCACAGCAGGGGGCCGATGGAGATGACGAGCACGAGGAGCAGGAGCGCGTACCGCACCGGTGTCGTCTTCGACCAGCGCCGACGCCGACGCCGCAGGAGCGGTCGTGCGGGCGGCTGCTGGATGTGCGCGCTCATGCGTCCTTCTCCCCGCCGAAGCGCTGCGCCAGCACGGCGAACACGGCGGTGAGTGCGAAGAGCGCCACGCTCGCGGCCGCACCGTAGCCCGCGTTGCCGGTGATGGGGTCGAGCGCTGCGTCGCGGATGAAGAACGGGAGTGTCCGCGCCTCGCCTCCCGGACCACCGGTGGCGCCGCCGAGCAGGTAGACCTCGCTGAACACGCGGAGCGACCCGATGCCGGCGAGGAGCCCGACGAGGAGCATCGTGAGGCGGGTGCCCGGCACCGTGATGGTGAGGAACCGTCGCGTCGGGCCGGCGCCGTCGAGCTCGGCCGCCTCGTACAGCTCACGGGGGATGTTGGAGAGCGCAGCCAGGTAGAAGATCAGGTACCACCCGAGCCCACGCCACACCGTGAGGGCGATGGCGCTGAGCAGGATGAGCGACCCCTCGGAGAGGAACGGCACCGCCTGCTGGATGAGACCGACCCGCTGGAGCGCCGTGTTCACGGGCCCCTGTTCACCGAGGAGGTTCTGCCAGACCAGCCCGACCGCGACGACGGACGCCACGATCGGAGCGGCGTAGGCGGAGCGGAAGAACCCCATCCCGGGGAGCCGGGTGTGGACGAGCTGCGCGAGCAGCAGCGGGAGGACGATCAGCAGGGGGACGGCGATGATCGCGTACAGCACACTGTTGCCGGTCGCGGACCAGAACGCGGGATCCTGCAGGATCGAGCGGTAGTTGTCGAGGCCGACGAACGCTCCACCCATGCCGAGCGGGGACGTGTCGGTGAACGACAGTGCGATGGTCCCGACGAAGGGCCCGACGCTCCAGATCGTGATCATGAGCAGCGCGGGTGCGCACCACAGCAACGGCACCCAGAGCGGTCGATAACGCGCCGCCCCGTTGAGGTGGATCGCGGTCGTCATCGAGCGTCTGCTCCGATGACCCGGTTGGCCGCGTCCTGCGCGGCCTGGAGTGCCTCACGCGGCGCCTTCTTCCCGGTGAGCGCCAGCTGGAGCTCGGCGTTGACCGCGTTCGCCACTGCGTCGCTCCACTGCACGATGGTGACGATCTCCGCTTCGTCGGCGAGGTCGACGGCGAGACGGTTCGCCTCGTCGATGGGGGCGGTACCGGTGATGTCCGTGAGCTTCGGGATGCCGAGCGACTCGGTGGTGCTCGGGAAGTTCTGGATGCGTGGGTCGCTGATGAAGCGGTTCTGCTGCTCGGCGTCGAGGAGGAATCGCGCGAAGGCGATGGCGGTGGCCGGGTTGGTGCTCGTGCTCGGGACACCGATGGTCTGCACTTCGGCGATCGCCGTGCCGCGGCGGTCGAGGAGGGACGAGACGCCCACGTGCTCGTAGACGCCCGGGTTGCCCTCCTGCACGTACCGGAGCGAGGAGGCGTTCGGTGAGCCCCAGACGGTCGCGCCCTGGGTGAACAGGGCGGTGGGCTCGTCGTCGGACGCGATCGAGTCCTTCGGGATGCCGCCGGCCAGCGCGAGTCGCGTCATGCGCTCGGTCCACTCCTGCACGGCCGGATCGTCGGCGAAGACGAACGCCGAACCGTCGTCGGCGATGACCTCGGCCTCCTGCAGCTGCCACTCGAGCGGGAGTCGCAGACCGAGACTCGCGGAGAAGGCACTGAACTCGCCGTTCGACCGTTCGGCGACCTGATCGGCCGCGTCGAAGAGTTCCTCGAAGGTGGTCGGCGGCTGCTCCGGGTCGAGTCCGGCGCGCTGCATGAGCTCGGTGTTGTACGTCTGGAGGCCGATGAGGCCCCAGTACCAGGGGAGCACGTAGTGGTGGTCGTCGCCCGGGAGGACCAGGCTGTCCCACAGGCTCGGGATGAAGTCGTCGCCGATGCCCGGTGACGCGGCGTCGAGGTCGGCGAGGAAGCCCTGTTCGCGGAGCCCGCCGGCGGTGGCGAGCGGCATGTTCACGACGTCTGCCAGCGAGCACGCCTGCGCGTCCGCGACGAGCCGGGTGGCGAAGCTGCCGTCGCCAGGGTCGTCCTCCCAGGTGACGGTCGTGCCGGGGTAGGTGGCCTCGAACTCCTCGATGAGTTCGGTGAAGTACTCGGAGAACGAGGCCTTCAGCGCGGTGGTCTGGAAGGTGATCTCACCGGACGGCGTCGCGTCGACCGGCGTGCCAGCGGCGAACTCGTCTGCGATCGCGCAGCGACCGACGCGCTCGCCCCCGGCGTCGCCCGTGCACGCGGAGAGCACGGCCAGCGTGGCGGCTGCAGCGGCGATCGACAGGGTTCGTTGGTGCTTCATGGGGGCTCTCCTCGTCCGCGGACGGGTTCGTCAGCCGTCCTTGCATATCGAGGATAGGCATGAGGTATGTGATATGCAAGCCCTGTGTACAAAAGCCTCATGAGGGCTGCTTGTGGAGTGCGCTCAGCCGTCCAATCGACGGAACCCCACGGTCATGGCCGGATATCGGTGGCCCATGGCCGGGAATCCCTCGGCAGGGTTCGCGGCACCCGTCAGAATGAGGGCATGACCGAACAACGCGCCGTCCTCGATGCCACCGTCAGCTTCCTGAACGGCGGCGGTCTCGCCGTCGAGGACTTCCGTCTCGACCTGCCGCCCGCCATCGCGCAGGCGAAGGGGAAGGCGCAGCAGCAGGAGGTCGGTCGGCTGCTCGTCACGCACCTCGGTCTCGCGATGGTCGGCGAGATCCGCATCACCAAGCTCGAGATCGTGCGCGAGCAGCACAAGGGCTCCCGCGGGATCCTGGCGGCGGCAGCGGCAGCCGGGCTCGAGATCCCGGACACCGCAGCGCAGGCGGACGCCGTGCGCCCCCGTCCGGAGGGCGCGCTCGTCGAACTCAGCCACCCGATCCGTGCCGGCCTCCGCACCTACCCGGGATTGCCGGAACCCGTGATCCGTCCGTTCCTCACCCGTGAGGACTCTCGCCCGAAGTACGCCGAGGGCACCGAGTTCGCGATGGACATCATCGAGATGGTCGGCAACACCGGCACCTACCTCGACAGCCCGTACCACCGCTACGCCGGCGGCGGCGACCTCGCGAGCCTGACGCTCGAGCAGCTCGTCGACCTCCCGGCCGAGGTGTTCCACCTCCAGGACTCGGCGGAACGCGGTATCGGCGCGAACGTCTTCCTCGAGCGCGACCTGCGCGGGACCGCCGTCCTCCTGCACACCGGGTGGGACCGCCACTTCGCGACCGAGGCCTACACGAAGGACGCTCCCTACCTCGCCGAGGACGGGGTGCGGTACCTCGTCGAGCAGGGCGTGGTGCTGGTCGGCATCGACTCCATCAACATCGACGACACCGAGCCGGGATCCGGTGGCGCGCGTCCGGCCCACTCGCTGCTCCTCGAAGCCGGGATCCAGGTGGTCGAGCACCTCACCGGCCTCGAGCAGCTCCCCGCGAGCGGCGCCGCCTTCACCGCGACGCCGCCACTCGTCGAGGACTTCGCGACCTTCCCCGTCCGTGCCTTCGCGCGACTGCCCTAGGCGCGGTCCGAAGGCCGTCCTCGCGGTGCCGTGGGCGCGCTGAGGACGGTCCCGATCACTCCTCGATCTCGGCCCGGAGCAGTGCCGCATCGGTGTGCTGCTCCAAGCGCTCGTGCGCGTCCGCGAGCTCGGCCGTGACCGTCGTCCAGTCGGACGAGCCGGCAGGGAGGCGTCCGCGAGCCGAACGGAACAGGTCGACGGAACCGGCGTGGTCGTCGACGGCGACCCGGGACCTCGCCGCGAACACCTCGGCCACCGCCGCGCCGTTCTCGTCGCCGGCGGCCACGAACCCCGCGGCGGCGAGCCGAGCGGTCGCCGTCGCGTCGTCGGCGCGTCCGAGTGCACCGAGCGAGCGGGCCTCCGAATCGGTGATGTCGGCCACGAGCCACGCCGCCTCGTGCGCCGAGGCGATGTCGCGAGCCTCCGAGTAGAGCGGCAGCCCGGTGTCGTCGCCGAAGGCCGCCCGTGCGCTCGCCGCACGCTGGAGTGCCTGGACGAGGAGCTGCGGGTCGCCCAGACGACGAGCGGCGGCGAGTGCCTGGTCGATGACCTCGATCGCGTCGTCGTCCTCGAACTGGACGAGGAGCGTGCTCAACCCGAAGCCGGTGCGGATGACCACCTGGTCGTTCCCGACCGATGCGGCGTCGTCGAGCGCAGCGCGCCACACGCCGTACGCCATGCCGTGTTCGCCGATCATGCGCGCGGCCTCGCCCATGTTGGCGAGCAGGTCCGCGAGCTCGCCCGGCGCGGCGTGCTCGCGCTTCGCCTGGTAGACCTCGTCGTAGTGCTCGAGCGCCGTGGCGGCATCGCCCGCGAACTGGAGGTACCGCGCGAGTTGGAGCGTGAGCGAGTCGAGGTCGGCGTACTCCGCCCGCTTCGCGTGGGTGATCGCGAGCTGCATGCGGGCCGCGGCCTCGCGATCACGGTCGGCGTCGCTCAGGAGGGCTGCCGAGAGGGAGCACGCCTGGATGATGCCGAGTCGGTTGCCGAGGACGGTCTGGAGGGCGACGAGTTCGTCGGCGAGCGCGACCCCCTCGGCGAAGGCCCCGGCCCCGCCGAGCATGCGGGTGCGGAGCGTCAGTGCCGGGAGTCGGACCGACGCCCGCTGCCCGGGCTCGAGGAGCGGGTCGAGAAGCTCTGCCGCCTCCTCGATCCGGCCGGTCACGGCGAAGAGGTGCGCGTGCAGGAGACGGGCCGGCGGGCCTGCCTCGCCCGGGTCGTCGATCGCGGCGGCGAGCACGGCCTCACCGGCGAGCCGGTCGGCGATCCCCATGAACCGTTCCGCGGACTCCTGCTCGGTCTGCGCTCCCGCCAGCTCGAACGCATGGCGTGCGGTGACGACGAGCGTGTGGATGAGCCGGTCCGCGTCGACGGGGACGAGACGGGCGTCGTCGAGCTCGGCGAGCAGGAGGGTGAGCCGGTCCTCGGTCGCCGTGCCGAGGAGGGCCACGCCGAAGCGGGCCTCGACGTCGGCGACGGCGATGCGTCCTGCTGCACGGAGCGCGGTGTCGCGATCGGCCCAGGCCGCCCCCGCGCGGTCGTCGTCACCCTCGATGACCGCTGCCTGCGCGATCGCGCCGAGGAGCCCGGCGCGGAGGTTCTCATCGGGATCCGCGTCGTCCGCGAGGAGCGCGAGGCCCTGCTCGGCGGCGACGATCGCACCGCGTGGGTCGGCGCTCTGCAGGAGCGCGGAGGTCCGTTCACGCCACTCGGCGGCCGTGGTCGCCGGTTCCGGCTCGGCGACCGGGGCTGCGAACCCCTCGACCGACAGTGGGAGGTCCCAGTGCTCCGTCGCGAGTGCCCGCGCGGCCTCGAGTCGCTCGGTGCGGAAGCCGTTGCCGTTGCGTTCGTCGAAGGCACGGGTCAGGTGCTCGGCGGCTGCCCAGGCGCGTGCCGCTACCGCGGTGACGGTCCAGTCGGCGGCGTCGGTCGACTCGGTGCCGAGGTACCGAGCGAGGTCCGGGGCGTCGGCACCGCGGACGGGCAGATCACCGTGACCGGCTCGGGCGACGGCATCCAGCAGGACGCCGACCGCGATGAGCCCGTCGGCGTGCCCGGACAGGTTGATGGGGTCGTTGACGAGGGCCGGCAGGTGGCGCTCGAGCATCGCGAGGCCGCGCGCCTCGTTGCCCGTGACGGCGCAGAACACGAGGTGGTCGGCGATGATGCCGAATCCGTCGGCGTTGGAACGGGCGACCCGGTAGCTGCGCTGGTGCGCCGCCTTGGCGTCGTCGAACCGGCCGGCGCGGAGGTAGGGGAGGAGCGCCTGTGCCTCGCTCGTCTCCGGCTCCTCGCCACAGCTCATGCGGTTCTCGAACATCTCGTCGTAGATGCGGATCGCGTCGTCGTCGTGCCCGCGGAGCTGGTGGAACCAGGCGTCCTCGTTGCGCACGCACGCCTCGCAGTGGCTGTAGCGGTCGTCCTCGATGGTCGAGCGGCGTTCCAGGAACACCGCTGCCTCGTCGAGGCGGCCGGTCACCGTCGCGATGTGGAACTGCGACTGCACCACGCCACTCATGGTGGCACCCGCTGCCGCGTACCTCGCCCGCATGTCCTCGTGCATGGCCTCGATCTGCGCGAGCGAGAAGGTCGGGTTCGTCGAGAGGCGGCCGGCCATCCACTTGTACTGGAACAGCAGGTCGCAGCCGCCGACCGTGATCGGGAAGCGCTCCGGGTCGGCGTCGTGCTTGCCGACGCACCAGCCGAAGGAGCTGAACATGGCGTCGGTGTCGCCCGTCATGTGCGCCGACTGGGTCAACCGCATGCGGGTCGCGTACGCGGCCTCCTCGTCGCCGGCGGCCTCAGCCCGCCGGAGTGCCTCGTCGAGCAGGGCGCGCTCGGCGGGACCACACGGCAGGGTGTCGGCCTCCTCGAGGAGGTCCTGGACGCTCGCGTCGGGGTCGATGTCGTTCACAGGGGTGGCGGTGGTGTCGGTCATCGGAGTTCCTTGTCGTCGAGACCGACACTGAGGCCGATCAGGTCGGTCATGGCTGCGTCGAGCATGCGGCGGTCGCGTGCTTCGAGGGGGCGGTGCCCGGCGAGGAGCGCCTGGACGTAGAGCAGTTGGATGCTGCGCTCGAACACGAGGTCGTCGTCGAGGGTCGCCAAGCGGCGGACGAGCGCCGCGTTCCAGTTGAGGCAGAGCCGGGCTGCGGTGTCGGCCTCAGCGCCTCCCGGGCCGGCGTCGGCGAGGAAGGAGTCGACGGCCCCGACGACCTGCGACCAGATACCCGGCGCGACCGAGGCGGCCCGATGCCGCTCGAGCCGTCGGAGCACGGACGGGTCGGCGACGTACAGCGCGGCGAGGTCGTCCGGCCGGTACCGGCGCACCGAGACCCGGCACTCGACCTCAGCGAGCACACGGCTGGCGCGGTCCTCGAGTGCCGTCGTCGCGGCGAGGTCGTCCAGGTGCGGCGGCTCGAGGTTGTCGAGCTCGTCGGCGACGGTCACCCGTTCGACCCGAACGCCGTCGATCAGGTGGGGCAGCCGCTCCAGGATCTCCTGGTCGTACACGTACCCGCCGTTGACGATCGGTGAGGCCGGATCGACGACCGCGGCGATCTGACGGAACTCGTCGCGGGATGCCGTGTACCGGATGATGCCGGTCTGCGACAGATGTTCGTCGATGGTCATCGTGCCGGCGGAGGTCTCGATCGGGAGCCACCGGACGACGGCGCTCGCGAGGTCGTCGTCGTGAGCGGCGATCGCCTTGATGCCGAGCTGGTGGACGCCGATGAACTCCTGGAGTCGGTGCGGCCGCTGGCGGGCGAGGTCGAGGATCCACCGTCGCAGGGTTGCTCCGATGGCCTCGCGGGTGAACTCCAATGCGTCGTCCTGCACGAGCTGCTCGCGCGACGCCGTCGGACGGAGCCCCGTCGTGTCGACGATGCAGCGGACGAAGAACGCCCACTCGGGCAGCAGGTCGTCGATCTGTTCGCTCAGCAGCATGCCGCCGAGGTAGACCCGGCTCGCCTGCCGGGCGCCCGGCGGAGGCGGCGAGGGGAGGACGAAGGCGGTGCCGCGGGTGCCGGTGCCTGGCACCACGATCTCGACGGCGTCGAACGGGCGCGTCCCGAGGAGGTCCTCCCCGAACGCCAGGAGTGCCTCGCGAGTGGTCGCCTCAGCCGTCCGGAACACCGGGTCGACGTTGATGCGCACCGGGTGGTCGGGTGCGGAGGGATCGACCACCTCGACGTCGAGGTCGAGGAACCGTCCGAAGGTGGTGGCGAGGCCGAGCACCGTGCCGTGCCCGAGCAGACTGCCGTCGTGCAGTGGACCGTCGATGCGCGGGTCGAGGACGACCTCCGAGCCGATCGGCATGGCGGCGGTCGTGGCGTCGTCGAGTTCGCGGATCGTGAACGTGCCGTCGGCGTCGCCGATCCACTCGATGGCCGGACCGCCACGAGCCGATCGGCTGCGGACGGTGATGGTGTCGGCGACCATGAAGCAGCTCAGCAGACCGATGCCGAACCGGCCGAGGTAGTCGCCGCGCTGGAGTTCGTCGAGGTCGCCGCGCTTGGAGCTGCGGCCGACCGTCGCCAGCAGCTCGGCGGCTTCGTCGCGGGTGAGCCCGACACCGTCGTCGCGGAATCGGAACGGCGAACCCGCCTCCGAGCCGGACGGTGGCACGTGCGGGGTGATGAGGAGTCTGCCGGGAGGAGCCGTCGGGTCGTCTGCGCGACGGGCTGCGACGGCGTCGCGTCCGTTCTGCAGGAGCTCACGGAGGTAGACGCGCGGTCCCGAGTAGATGTGGCGGCTGAGCAGGTCGACGACTCCGCGGAGGTCGACCTGGAACGGCAGCGGGGCTCGGGAGTGGTCTGGCATGGCTCTCTTCCGTCGGCGGCTACGGGGCCTGCATCGGGGGTACATGCAGGGTGGATCGGGCTCCAGGCAGGCGGACCGCGACCGGTTCGTCTGCAGCCGGATCAGCCTAGCGAACGTCGTGAAACGGATGCTGGGCGGTCGCCTGGGAGTCGTCGAGACGACCGCGCTCCCCAGGGCCTGTGGAGCGAGGTCGACGCCGATCGGTCGTCCGGGGGTGTCGCGAAAACGCGTCCCCGGCTGCTAGCCTTGACGCCGCTTCTCGAATCGATTCGACATCGATTCGGACCACCCCTCCCATCCCCCCCCGCACCTCGCTAGGAATCCGTTCACCAGTGCACACCGCAGGAATCACCGTCGTCCACCCCGGGGACTCGCTCTCGGGCAGGCAGCGCCTCGTCTACATCCTCGTGCTCGGCGCGCTCACCGCGCTCGGGCCGTTCACCATCGACCTCTACCTGCCGGCGTTCCCGATCCTCGAACAGGACCTCGACGTCCCGGTCAGCCTCATCCAGCTCACCCTCACCGGGACCACGATCGGCTTCGCAGTGGGCCAGCTCTTCATGGGGCCCTGGAGTGACAAGGTCGGCAGGCGTCTCCCGCTCATCCTCGCGACGAGCATCCACATCCTGGCCTCGGTCGGCGCCGCGTTCGCGCCCGACATCGGGTGGCTCATGGTGTTCCGCGTGCTGCAGGGTGCTGGCGCGGCGGCCGGTGGTGTCGTCGCGATGGCGATGGTCCGCGACCTCTTCGGCGGGAAACCGCTCGTGCGGATGCTGTCGCGACTCGCGCTCGTGAACGGGCTCGCGCCGATCGCCGCCCCCGTCATCGGGTCGCAGCTCCTCCTCGTCCTCGACTGGCGCGGCCTCTTCGTGTTCCTCGCCGCCTACGGGCTGTTCGTCGTCATCGCGGTGTCGCTCTGGATCGTCGAGACCCTGCCGCCTGCGCGGCGTCGCGACGCCGGACACAGCACCGTCCGCGACCGCTACCGCTCGGTGTTCAGCGACCGCGTGTTCGTCGGTGTCGCCCTCATCGGTGGCATGAGCTTCTCCGGCCTGTTCGCCTACCTCTCGAGCTCGTCGTTCCTCTTCCAGGAGGTCTACGACTTCGACGCACAGGAGTACGGCCTCCTGTTCGCGGTGAACTCGCTCGGCATCGTCGCCGGCGTGCAGATCTCGTCGCGCCTCATGCGCTGGTATGGGCCGCAGTGGATCCTCGCCTGCACGACGATCGTGCAGCTCATCTCCGCGGTCACGATCGTCGCGCTGACGATGGCCGACGTCGGGCTGTTCGGTGTGCTGGTGCCGCTGTTCTTCTTCATCCTGTCGTGCGGCTTCGGCTTCCCGGCGGTGCAGGTGCTCGCACTCGCGAACCACGGCCACGAGGCCGGGACGGCGGCGTCGCTCCTCGGGGCGCTCAACTTCGGGCTCGCGGGACTCATCTCGCCGATCGTCGGCGTGCTCGGGATCGGTACCGCGATCCCCATGGGTGCGGTGATGGCCGCGACCTCGGTCGTGTCGGTGTGTGCGCTCTGGTTCATCGTGCAACCGAAGAAGGTCCCGGCCCTCGCCGGCTGACCTGGTGGGCTCGCGCCAGCGCGGTGCGCCAGCGCGGTGCGCCAGCGCGGTGCGCCAGCGCGGTGCGCTGACGTGAGCGCGGGC
>NZ_JACYTW010000068.1:0-17223 GCF_014841395.1 Plantibacter sp. CFBP 13570
GTGCGTATGTCCGTCGCTGAGGAACGCCGCGCGGCGGCCGCCGCCCGTGGCCGTGTGCCGTCTCGCGGAGGGGTGCCCTCGGGCGTCCGTCCTGGTGCCGGCTCGTCGAACCCCCGACGCCCGTCCCGTGGCGGAACCAGCGGCGGGTCGTGGTCGGGAAGCGCCGGCGGGCGCCGGGACGACCCACGCGACACCGCGAACGTCGGCGACCTGCGTCTGGGCCTCGCCGCCTTCCTCCTCCTCGCGACGGGTGGCCTCGGATTCGGTCGGGTGCTCGACGCGCTCGACTGGTGGTTCGTCACGAACCTCGTCATCGCGATCGTCCTCGCCACGGCGATCCTCCTCCGGCGCACGAGACTGCCGGCGGTGTTCGTGTGGCTCGGCGCCGGCATCGCATGGCTGCTGACGATCACGCTGTTCTTCGCCAGTGAGACGGCGATCATCGGCATCGTCCCGACCCCGACGACGCTCGGCGCCTTCGAACGGTTGCGTGACGCCGGGTTCCAGACCTTCCACGACGGCTCGGCCCCGCTCGACACCGACGCCGGCGTGGTCTTCGTCATGGCCGCCGGCGGCGGCCTCGTCGCGCTGGCGGTCGCCTGGCTCGTGCTCGGCCGCCACGCACCGGTGCTCGCGGCCGTCCTGGTCTTCGCCGTGTACGCCGGGCCGACCGTCGCCGTGTCGTTCCCCCTCGATCCGTGGGTGTTCGCGTTCGTCGCACTCTCCTTCCTCTGGCTGCTCCGTGAGGACGTCCGGCGCCGCGAGTTGCTGCGAGCCCTCGCCTCGGCTCGGGCCGCCGGCGATGGACGCGGCGCCGGCCCGTCGGCGATGACCGGTGCCGGTCGCTTCGGAGGCCTCGGCCCGGCCGTCCTGGTCAGTGCCGTGGCCGTGGTCGTCGCCCTCCTCACACCGGCCGTGCTGCCCGACCTCGCCGTCCGGGACGTGACCGCCGGCGCCCGTGGCAGCGGTCCGTTCGTGAACGGCATCAACCCGCTCATCTCGCTCGGCCAGAGTCTGCGGCGCCCCGCGAACACGACCGCGCTCGAGTACACGACCACCGCCGACGACGCCCCCTACCTCAAGGTCACCGACCTCAGCGACTTCACGGGTACGGTCTGGGGACCGGACAATTCGGGCTACAACGACGGCAACACGCTCGACGCCTTCCCCGCGCCGGCCGGGCTCAGCGAGGCGATCCCGGTGGAGACCTTCGAGACGACGGTCACGGTGGACTCGCTGTCGAGCCCGTGGCTCCCGCTGCCGTACCCGACGCAGAAGGTCGACGGGCTCCGCGGCGACTGGCGGTTCGAGGCCGCCGGGCTGACGGCGATGGCGGAGCGTGGATCCACCCGCGGGCAGACGTACACGGCGACGAGCACCGCGATCCTGCCGACCGCACAGCAGATGCGCGACGTCCCGCCGGTCGCCGACCCGGCGTCAGCCGCCCCGTACCTCGAGCTGCCCGACGACCTGCCGCAGATCATCCGTGACACCGCTGCGGACGTCACGGCGACCGCCTCCACCGACTACGACCGCGCGATCGCCCTGCAGCGCTACTTCCGCAGCACCTTCGAGTACTCGGAGTCGGCACCCGTCGAGGAGGGCTTCGACGGCAGCGGAGCCGAGGTCATCGCGACGTTCCTGGAGCGCAAGGCCGGCTACTGCATCCACTTCTCGTCCGCGATGGCCGTGATGTCGCGCGTCCTCGGCATCCCCGCGCGCATCGCCATCGGGTACCTGCCGGGCACGACGATCGACAACACCCCGGCGAACCGCGACACCTACATCGTCACCTCGGACCAGTTGCACGCCTGGCCGGAGCTGTACTTCGAGGGTGTGGGCTGGGTACCCTTCGAGCCGACGGCCAGCCGTGGGGTCGTGACGCAGTTCAGCGACGCGAGCACGGCGACGCCCGGCAGCGGATCGGTGAGTCCCGACAGCCGTCCGGCTCCGACCGCGGCGTCGACGCCCACCCCCACCGCGGACGCGCTCGGCGGACCGACCTCGACCCAGTCCGGCGGGGCCTTCACCGCCGCCCTCGTCCCGCTCGCGATCCTGCTCGGCGCGCTGATGCTGCTCGCCACCCCGTCGATCGCCCGGGGACTCCGGCGTGCGGCCGGGCGTCGGCGTGCGCTGACCGAGGGGACCTCGGCCGGCTGGGCCTGGGCGGAGTTCCTCGACACCGCCCGCGACCTCGGCTTCCCCGTGACGTCGGCGGAGTCACCACGCGGGTTCGCGTCGAGGCTGCGCGGGCAGTTCCGGATCGAGTCACCGGCCGTCGACCGGCTCGTGTCGGCGGTCGAGCGGGAGAGCTATGCGCCGAGCGCTGGTGGTGCGGCGAGCGCCGGTTCGGTCGACGCGGCGTTGGCTGAGGCGAAGGCGGCCCTGCGGTCGGCGAGTCAGCCGCTCGAACGCGTCCTCGCGGCAGTCCTCCCCCGGTCGCTCGTGCTGCGCCGCGACCAACGGGTGGACTGGCGGCCTCCTGCCGCGAGCTGACGCGAGTGGCGCTCCGTGCCGGTGTCTCCGACCGCTGGCGACGCGGCTCGGCCTGGCTCGGAGTGCGTCACCGCGGCCGGGTGGCGCGCGGCGGTCCGGGAACCAGGTATGCTGCTATCTGGCCGTTTTTCACAAACAGCCATGGAGAATTCGCCTAGTGGCCTATGGCGCACGCTTGGAAAGCGTGTTGGGTTAACGCCCTCGGGGGTTCGAATCCCCCATTCTCCGCCAGCTTGACAGAACGCCCTTCGCCCACCGCGAGGGGCGTTCTGCGTTTCCGGAGCACCCCGGCGGCGGTGCTCTCGGGTTGCCAGCGCGGTGCGCTGACGTGAGCGCGGGTCACACGCGTGAGCGCGGGTCTCCGGAGGGGCGCGCTCAGGGCTACGACCCGCGCCCACGCCGAACTCGTCGGTTTCGCGCCAGCGCACCGCGCTGGCACCGAGTCCGCACATCTCACGTCAGCGCACCGCGCTGAGCGAGTCGATCATTCGAGGGTTGACAGTTAGAAGTCAAAGCATTAGCGTTCTAACCATGGACGACGAGACACCCACCCTCAGCAGCACACTCGAACTGGTCCGCTGGATCGGGTGGGCACAGCGCAAGGCCGGCGAGGACTGGATACGAGCCCGCGAACTCAGTCACGAACAGGCCTTCGTCCTCGGCCACCTCGTCCGGCATCCAGGATCGAGCCAACGCGACATCGCCGAGGTGAGCCGGACGAGCGCCGCCAGCGTCTCGAGCCTCCTGCAGGGACTCGAACGTCGAGACCTCGTCGAACGCCGCACGGAGGAGGGGAACGCACGCACCAAGCGCGTCTACGCCACCCCGCTCGGTACCGACCTCATCGCCGGGTTCGAGACCGCGATGGCCGAGGCCGACGACGTCATCCTCACCCCGTTGGACCGGAGCGAACGCGACACCCTGCACGCTCTGCTCACGAAGCTCACGGCGCACCTGCCACAGCCGACCCGCTGATCACCGCTCGGGGAACCCGAGCTCACTGACCACGCGCCGAGCCCCCTCGCCGCGTCCTCCACCGACCGCCGAACACGATGGCGACCGCGAACGCCACGACGGCGCTGTCCGTCGCGCCCGGACGCCTGCTGAGCCCGTCCGCCCAGCCCGCGCCGGACGCCCCTCATCACCGAACCTTCGCCGCGCCGGCGCTCATCGTCGCGCCCGGAACCTGCCCGAAACGGAGCCTGCCATGCACCCCGAAGACCACATCGATCCCACAACCGGAACGCCCGTCCCCAGCGGCACCGCACCATCGACAGCCACCGCGCCATCGACCGACACCGCACCCCCGACCGCCGCGGACACGATCGGCAGCAACCGCTGGTACCTCGCGACCGCCCCGATCATCCGGGCGCTGATCCACCTGTGCGTCCCGATGGCAGCGGCCCTCGTCGTCAGCGCCGTCTACAACCTCATCAACGCGGGCGTCGTCGGCTCACTGCACGACACCACCCTGCTCGCCGCGATCACGCTCGGAGCCCCGATCCTCGGACTGATCATGGCCATCGGCGACCTGTTCGGCGTCGGCGGCGGCGCGCTCATCTCCAGACTCCTCGGCGCCTCGGAACACGACCCGGCACAGGCCGGGGACATCAAACGGGCCGCTTCCTTCTCCGTCTGGGGCGCGTTCCTGACGGGCGCCGTCCTGGGTGGGATCGGCCTCGTGTTCCTCGGCCCACTCGTGTCACTGCTCGGGGCGGACGCGGTCACCGCACCGGCGACCTCGGCGTTCATCGGTGTCATGCTCGCGTTCGTCCCCGTCATGGCGACCGCGTTCTGTCTGGAACAGCTCGTGCGGGCCGAGGGTGCCGCCCGTCAGGTGATGATCGCCCTCATCGCGTCGGCCGTGGCGAACCTCGTCCTCGATCTCGTCTTCATCCTCGGGTTCGGCTGGGGCGTCGCCGGTGCGGCGCTCGCGATGGGCCTGGCGAACCTCGGCGTCCTCGTCTACTTCGTGGCGTGGTTGCAGCGCAACAGCGAGCACGTCAGTCTGGCACCGCGCTGGTTCACGCTGTCGCAATCCATCCTCAAGCCGGTCCTCGGTGTCGGCGTGAGCACGCTCCTGCAGTCGGGGTTCCTCATCGTCACCGCGCTCGTGTTGAACACGCTGGCCGCAGCATACGGAGACGCCCCGCTCGCCGCCATGGGCGTCGCGGTCCGGATCGCCCAAGTGCCTGAGTTCCTGGTCATGGGCGTCACCTTCGGCGTGCTCCCCCTCCTCGCCTACGCGTTCGGCAAGGGCGACGGCGCGCGCCTCCGGTCCGCTCTCCGTGCCTCGGCACTCACGGTCGGTGGGATCTCGGTCCTCTTCGCCGGCGTCGTCTTCGTCCTGCGTGAGCCGATCGTCTCCGCGTTCATCGCCGACCCCGCCGTCCTCGGACTCGGCGTCACGATCCTCGTCGCCCAGCTCACCGCGATGATCGCCAACGGATTCACCGGACTCATCACCTCCCTCTTCCAAGCGACCGGGCGAGCGCTCCCAGCAGCGGTCATGGCCGTCACCCAGGGCGTGCTGTTCGTCCCGATCGTCCTCCTCGGCAACCTGTGGTTCGGACTCGGTGGCATCGTCTGGTCGCTCACCGTGACGGAGGTCATCGTCTTCCTGGTCGGGGTCCTGCTCTGGCTCGGCTCGCGAACCGCCATCGACCGTGGGCTCGCAGCCGGTTCCCCGGAGCGTGCCGACGCGCAACTCGCCGACGCCTGACGGACTGCCAGCGCGGTGCGCTGACGTGAGCGCGGGTCACACGCGTGAGCGCGGGTCTCCAGAGGGCCGCGCGCACCGCCACGACCCGCGCTCACGCCGATTGCAGCGATCTCACGTCGACGCACCGCGCCGGCGCCCGCACCACCGCGCTCGGGTCGGCGCACCGCGCTGGCGACACCCCGCCGGGCGCGCGGGACATCCCGGGAACATCACCCCGCCGGGGCGTCCAGGGGTATCCGCATCACCGCGTTCTCGATGAGCACCCCACGACGCTCGACCCGCTGCTCGCGGACCACGACGAAGCCGTGGCGCTCGAACACCGGCTGCGCCGTCCGACTCGCCTGCACGGTCACCTCCCGGAGCCCCACCGCCCGCGCCTCGTCGAGCACCTGACGGATGAGCGCGGATCCGACGCCGCGTCGTCCCGCGCCCGGGTCGACGAACAGCATGTCGAGGTAGCCGGTCTCGATGTCCAGGTCGGTGAATCCGACCGCCGAGTCGTCGAGCTCCGCCACCCACGTCGTCACCGCGGCACGTCGGGCGGCCCAGTCGTCCAGCACGGCGCCTGCCGGGTCGTCCGGCACCCATGCGGCGAGCTGCTCGGCCGTGTAGTGGGCGGCAGCGGTCACCCGCACCGCGCGTTCGAAGATCGACCTGGTCGCCCGCGCATCGGTGTCGCGGTAGCGGCGGATCCTGAGGTCGTCGAGCACGCGCGTCAGCCTAGCCGGAGCACGGGGGCTCCGCGGGCAAGCGACCTCAGCGCTCGATGGCCGGGATCTCCGAGAGGTCGGTGTACACGGGGATCCCGCGCTCACGGGCGATCGCGACGTCGGTGTCGGCACCGGACGACTCCCCCGGCAACCGGAGCACGGCGTCGCAGTGTTGGAGCAACCGCCTCGCCGTCTCGTACATCACATCGCCGTCGCCCGACGCGGCGTCGATCCCACGCAGGACCGGCAGCGCAATCCACTCCCCGATCATCGGGACGTGACCGAGCGCGTAGATGGGCGCTGCTGCGGCTTCGAGTCGTTCCAGGTTGCGGGCGATGGCGTCGGGATCACCGCCGGTCCCGGAACGGTAGGGGCCGGCGATGAGGATGAGGAGTGGCGTTGTCATGTCCAGCACTGTAGCGTTAACCGTGCACGATCGTGCAACACCATGAAGGAGCACGCATGTTGAGCGCACAACGACGATCACACCTGCTCGACCTCCTCGACCGCGACGGCCGGATCGTCGCGAAGGACGCCGCCGCTGCGCTCGGGCTCTCGGAGGACTCGATCCGACGAGACCTCCGCGAGCTGGCCGATGCCGGTCTCTGCGTCCGCGTCTACGGCGGCGCACTCCCGGTCGCCGCGGCCGATCGCCCGTTCCGGGATCGACTGTCCCTCGGGGCGGAGAGCAAGGAGCGCGTCGCCCGCATCGCCGCCGAGCGGATCCGTCCGGGCAGCACCATCATCATCGACGCCGGCACCACCGCGCTCGCGCTCGCGCGACTCCTCCCGGACGACCCGACCCTCACCGTCATCACCCCGAGCCCGGCGGTCGCACTCGCCGTGGCGGAGCACTCGCCGGCACGCGTCATCATGATCGGCGGCGAACTCGGACGTCACTCGATGGTCGCGGGCGGCGCCCTCGCCGCAGAAGCCATCCGCCACCTGAGCGCCGACGCCTGCTTCCTCGGCGTCACGGGCTTCCATCCCGAACACGGCCTCACCACGGGCGAGCTCGACGACGCCGCGACGAAGCGCGCCCTCGCCGAGCGCAGCACCGACGTCTACGTCCTCGCGAGCGAGGAGAAGGTCGGGGCCGTCTCCCGGTTCCCGGTGCTCGACCTCGGCGAGGTCACCGAGGTCATCGTCGACCCGCAGGCGGACGGACCTGATCCGTCGACGCGGACCGGAGGTTCAGACGCGCGGGATCGTCAGGATCGCGGGTAGGTCTCGGCGAGGAACGCGGCGTAGCCACCCGGGGTCCGGCCACGTCGCCGACCCGAGGTCTCGACGGGCGCATCGAGCGTCGGTACGACCCGGAGACCCGCCGCCCGGGCGCGCTCGACGAGATCGACGTCCTCATGCTCGGCCAGCTCACGGAAGCCGCCGAGGTCGTCGAGCCGATCGGCCCGGACACCCAGATTGGCCCCGTGCACGTTACCCGGCAGATGTCCGGGCGGATGGGTCTCCATCCAGCGCTCGATATCGTCCTCGGAGAAGTCCGTGAAGTCGGGACGGACGGTCCCCAGGAGGACGTCGACACCGTCGTCGAAGGCATCGGCATGCACGGAGAACCATTCCTCCGGAACGCGCGAGTCGGCGTCGGTGTTGGCGATCCACCGTTCTGAGACGTCGGCAGCGCCTGATCCCGCAGCACCTGATCCCACAGTGGCCGCGACACCGGCCCGCCGACCAGCGCCGACACTGCGCTTGTCGATGACGACGGTGACCATCTCGTCAGGATCGAATCCCGCCAACCGCTCACGGACGATCCGCGCCGTGTCATCGCGACAGTCGTCGAGCACCACGACGATCCCCACCTGTAGCTCGGGACGACGACGCAGCACGGCCGC
Organism: Plantibacter sp. CFBP 13570; assembly: GCF_014841395.1. Taxonomy (NCBI): domain Bacteria; kingdom Bacillati; phylum Actinomycetota; class Actinomycetes; order Micrococcales; family Microbacteriaceae; genus Plantibacter; species Plantibacter sp. CFBP 13570. Next base: position 7,782 of record NZ_JACYTW010000068.1, read on the forward strand.
ACGCGCGACGAGGAGCGCGTCGAGGCATGCCCCGATCAGCTCCTCCTCGTCGTGAACGGGCACGACGGCATCGATCCGTCGCAGCATCAGCCCGTCAGACCGTCCACTGCGGCGACGCTCGCCTCATCGGCGGGCACGAGGACGTCGAGCAGGAAGTCGTCCTCGACGTGCTGGATCGACCGACGGCCGGGCCAGCGTTCGAGCAACCGGCGATGGACGAACTCGGCCGAGGTCGTGGAGTGGTCATCGGGGTGCCGCCAGTGACACGCGACGAGGCTCCCGCCGGGGGCGAGCGAGCCGAGAATCTGATCGATGACCCGGTCGAAGTCGGTCGCCGACAGGTAGTAGCCGACCTCCGACATCACCACGAGGTCGAAGGAGCCGCTCGGCCAGTCGTCCGGAAGCGTGCCCCGTTCGAACCGGGCAGCGGGCACCCGTCGACGGGCGATCTCGAGGGGCGCCTCGGCGATGTCGACCCCGAGCACGTCGTCGCTGCGGTCCGCGAGCCGCTCGGTGAGCACACCCGTCGCGCAGCCGAGTTCGAGCACCGAACCGTAGCGCTGGCGCGGCAGAGCGGCGAGGAGGACCCGACGTTTGCGCTCCTCGTACCAGGACCCGAAGTCCCAGCCGTCGGGGTGGTCGCGGTAGTGGTCCTCGAACGACTCCTTCGACCGCGAGGTGGTATCGGAGTCCGCCGCCGCACCTGCATCCGTGTCGGATCCCGGCGCGAGGTCCAGCGCACGCCCGTTCGGGAACAGCACCTCGAACCGCCGCGCGTAGTGCTGCAGGTGGTGGTGGTCGACGATCGCCTCGTCGCCCGGTGCGTCCGAGAGGGGCTCCGTCTGCGAGGGGTAGGCGTCCATCGCGGCGATCTTCGCCCCGTGCGCCGCCGCGTCGAGCGGGACGATCCGCGCCTCGACCCATGGCAGGGTCGCGTCGTCGGTGTCGGCCCAGTGCCAGAGCCAGATGGGGAACTCCACGAGCGCGAGGTCGAGCTCGGTCGCGAGGGCCGTGGCGAGTTCGCCCGCGATCCGGTGGTCGCGGTGCCCGTCGCCGCGCCAGGGGGCGACGATGAGCGGTCGCGATCCTGCGGTGGCGACGGCTGCACGCAGTCGCCCCGCGATGCCCGCGCGTTCGGCGTCGAGGCCACCGTCCGGGATGTGCAGGACGTCGTACCCGACCGTCGGGTGGAGACGACCGACGGCATCGATGAACTCGGCCTCCCGGCGCGGGGCGAGTTCCTCGGGCGTGGTGGTCGGTGAGTCGGGGTGCGATCCCTCGCCGAGGGTCACGAGGAGGACCTCGACCGGGATCCCCGCGGCTGCAGCTGCCGCGATCAGCCCGCCGGCTCCGAGCGACTCGTCGTCGGGGTGCGGCGACAGGACGACGACGCCGGTGGCGTGCCGCCAGCCGTCCCAGACCGGCAGGTCGAGCTCGTGCAAGCGGGTCGCCCAGGCGGCTGCCGACGTGCCGGGGTCGCGGTGGTCGAACGCGGGCATCAGTCGGCCTCCACCAGCATGCGGCCGTAGCGCGCGAGGTCGCGGTCACCGTGGTCCTGCTGGACGTAGAGCTCGAGGTCGGACATCCGCGCGAGGTAGGCGGGCTCGGAGGTGAGTGGGCCGGGGCCGAGCGCTCCGAGCACCCCGGCGCGGATGGCGTCGACCCGGCCGCGGACCGTCGACCGCACACGCTGGGCGAGGCGCGGACCGGCCACGTCGTCGGCGTGACCGTGCTCGATGGCCTGTGCCGCATCGGCGATCGCCTGCTCGGCGATCGAGAGGTCGATGGCCGCGGCGCCGAGCGTGCGGAGGAGGAGATCGGCGTCGGGTCGGGTGCGTGCCGCGGCGAGCAAGCGGTCGACGAGCGTGACCGCGCCGCCCCACCAGCAGGCGGCGACGCCGATCCCGCCCCAGGAGAAGCCGGGGCGTCGCAGATACCACCCGTCGTCGCCGACCGGGGACGCCGGGACGCCGTCGAAGCCGACCGGGCCACTCGGGACGAGCGGCAGTCCGCGGGCGAGCCACGCGCTGTCGTCGGTCGTGACCCCGGGATCGGTGAGTGCGACGGCGAACAACCGCCGCTCCCCCGGCGCGGTGTGGGCGGTGACGAGCGCGTCGCTCAGGTGGGACGCGAGGGAGCACCACGGCTTGGTGCCCGTCAGCTGCCAGGCATCGTCGACCAGGGTCGCGTCGAGACGCAGCCCCGGTGCCTCGGCCGCGAACACACCCCAGGTGGAGACGGCAGGCGGTTCGAGGTCGGCCTGATGCAGGATGGCGAGCGCGTCGAGGTGCGGTTCGACGACGCGTGCGAGCGTGACGTCGACCGCGGCGATCGCGGCGAGTCCCGCGAAGACGCGCCCCGCGGTGTGCTGCTCGAGCGGACCGACGAGTCGCACGGCCGTGGACGTGAAGGCCAGGCGCGACTCGATGCTCGCCAACGATCCGGTCGCCGCGTCGTGCAGGGCGCCGAGGTCGAGGGAGGTGCCGCTGGTGGGCCAGGCGGTCGACTGCAGACGGATCATGCGATCCGCGTCTGGTGTCGGGGTTCCATCGGTGCGCGCATGCGACCTCCTCGCGTCGTGGAGGTCCAAGTCTCGCACCGCCACGCGCCGCCGCCCGCCCCTGGACCGCGACCATCGACCCTGGTAGTGCGTCAGCGCGGTGCGCTGACGCGAGCGCGGGTCATGGACGTGGGCGCGGGTCTCCAGAGGGGCGCGCTCGGTCGCCTGACCCGCGCTCACGCCGGTTCCCTCGGGTTCGCGTCAGCGCACCGCGCTGACGCCAGGTTTCGGCAACTCAGCCCAGCGCACCGCGCCGGCACCCCGCTCGGGCGAGGCGCCGGGCAGCGGCTCAGTCGCGGAAGAGGGCGCTGTAGGCGTTGATCGCCGGCTGCCCACCGAGGTGCGCGTAGAGGACGTTGCTGGACGCCGGGATGTCACCACTCGTCACGAGGTCGATGAGCCCTGCCATCGACTTCCCCTCGTAGACCGGGTCGATGATGACACCCTCGAGCCGACCGGTCAGGCGGATCGCCTCCATCGTCGACTCGACCGGGATCCCGTAGAGGTCGCCGGCCCACCCCTCCAACACCGTGATCTCGTCGTCGCGGAGCTCGCGTTCGAGGCCGATGAGCTCCGCCGTGTTGCGGGCGATGCGTGCGACCTGGTCGCGGGTCTCCTGGATCTTCGCCGACGCGTCGATGCCGATCACCCGGCGCGGTCGGTCCTGCCCGGCGAACCCGGCGATCATGCCGGCGTGGGTGGACCCGGTGACGCTGCAGACGACGATCGTGTCGAAGAACACCCCGAGTTCACGCTCCTGCTGCTCGACCTCCGCGGCCCAGTTTGCGAACCCCAGACCACCGAGCCGGTGGTCCGACGCGCCGGCCGGGATCGCGTACGGGGTGCCGCCGCGTTCGCGCACGTCGTCGAGGGCGCGCTCCCAGCTCGACTTGAAGCCGATGCCGAAGCCCGCTGGGTCGAGACGGACCTCGGCGCCCATGATCCGCGACAGCATGATGTTGCCGACCCGGTCGTTCACGGAGTCGGGCCAGTCCACCCAGTTCTCCTGCACGAGGACGGCCTGCATCCCGAGCTTCGCCGCGACCGCCGCGACCTGACGCGTGTGGTTGGACTGGTAGCCGCCGATCGACACGAGCGTGTCGGCACCCTGCGCGATCGCGTCGGGGATGAGGTACTCCAGCTTGCGGGTCTTGTTGCCGCCGTAGGCGAGACCGCTGTTGACGTCCTCGCGCTTGGCCCAGATCGTCGCGCCACCGAGGTGGGCGGTGAGGCGGTTGAGTTCATGGACGGGACTCGGCCCGAAGGTGAGCGGGTATCGGGAGAAGTCGCTGAGGGACATGTGGTGGCTCCTGGGTCTCGGTGGTGCGGCTGAGTGGTGGCGATCGGTGCGGGGAAACGGGTCGGGTGGCGCGAGCTGGTCAGTCCTCGTCGAGGTGGGCGAGGACGAGGTCGGCGAGGGTCGTCCAGTTGCCTCGGACGAGCGCGGCCGCCGCATCCGCGTCCCCCTCCGCACAGCGCTCGATGACGGCGTCGTGCTGCGCGATCGACCCGCGTGCGGCGACCGAGGAGAACCGCAGCCGTTCGATCCGGCGCAGCAGCGGAGTGACCGCCTCGAGCGCATCACGGATGAACGGGTTCCCGGCGACGTCCACGGCCACGGCATGGAAGGCGTCGTCCGCTGCGAGCGCGGCGTCGGCGTCATCGCGTTGGAGCGCGGCTGCGAAGTCACGGTTCGCCGCGCGCATGCGGTCGAGGTCGGCCGCACTCAGGTGCGGCACCGCCTCACGGACGGCGAGTTCGTGCATGGCGGCGGCGACCGCCTGTGCCTGCAACGTCGCCCGGCTGTCGAGCGGGGCGACGACGGTCGACCGTCCGGGTTTCGCAATGACGAGCCCGCTCCGGGCGAGGCGCAGGACGGCCTCACGGATGGGCGTGCGACTCACGCCGAGCCAGCGTTCGAGTTCGGTGTCGACGAGCTTCTCGCCCGGGGTGAAGGTGCCGTCGACGATCGCGTTGCGGAGCGACTGGTAGACGTCGTCGCGGAGGAGCGCCCGGCGATGCGGGTTGGCTTGAGCGGGAGCGGGCATGCAATATATTGCACATCGCAGAAGCGAAATGTCAAGTATGCCGGGGCAGCCGGGCGGACCGCGTCGCAGAGTGGGGCATTCGTCCTACTTGTCCCCCAGATGGCGGATTGTCCGCCCACTGAAAGCAGGCCACGATGGTCGGCGGGGGTGAGTGCGTGGTGCAACGGGGTGATGAACCGGTGACGGTCAGACCGCATCCTCGCGTGCTCTGGAGCGCCGTCCTGAGCGCCGCCATCGTCGTCCTCCCGGTCTGGGGCGTCTCGCTCTGGCTCGTCGGCCCGAGCCCGAGTGTCGAACGCACGTGGGTCATCACGCTCGGTGTCATCGGCATGGTCGTGCTGCTCGGCGTCGCTGTCCTGTCCCGTCGCCAACGCATCGTCGTGCGGCATGACGGGTTCGTCGAGCAGCCCATCGTCGGGCGGCAGCGGTTCGTTCCTCGGGAGGCGATCGGCCGCAGTCTGCTCTTCGAGTTCCGGGGTCGAGGTCTGCATGCGAGCTCGCAGTTCTTCGTCTGCGACGCCGAGAACCGCCCACTCCTCCGCATGCGCAGCAACCGGTGGAGCACGGACAGCATCGCGGCCGTCGTCGCCGCCTACGACGGCCCGGTGGAGCGACCTCGCCAGCCGGTCTCGCTCGACGACCTCCGCGAGGACCACCCCGACCTGCTCACCCCGCTCGAGCGTCTGCGCTGGGCGCGCGCCGAACTGCTCTAGCCGAACTGCTCTCGCCGAGTCGGCCTGCCCCGGCTACCGCGACGGAGCGCGAGGGCGTCGTCGCACCACGCGGGATCCGGCTCGGGTGGGATGCAGCTCGGGTCAGAGCGCCTTCGCGTACCAGTGGGCCCCGGGGTCGCCGTCGACCCGGGTGAAACCCGTCCGCTGGTAGAACTGCTGCGCCCCGGTGTTCGCGACGCCGACGCCGAGGTGCACGCCCGGGACGCCGCGCTCCGCGAGGAGCTCACAGAACGCGTCGATGAGCCGTCTGCCGACACCCATCCCCTGCGTCTCCGGCAGCAGGTCGATGTGCAGATGCGCCGGGTACTGCGCGAGGAGCTCCGGGTCCAGACCGCCACGGTCGGTCGCGGATTGGACGATGCCGCGTTCGCCCTCCGAAGCGGCTCCGGAGGCCGCGGCCGCCGTGTACTTCGCCTCGACGGTCGGCCACCAGTGCTCGATGAACCAGCGGTCGAAGGCGGTCGTGTCCGCGGTGCCCAGGATGTAGCCGATCGGGCCGGCACCGGCGTCGACGAGCAGCGCCAACTCGGGCTCGTGCTCGACGTAGGGCAAGGCATAGATGTCGGGCAGGAGGTCGTCCGTGCTGAACTGCCCGGTCGCGTCCGCCCCCGAGTCGCCCGTTCGGGTGCAGATCGCCGCCACGGCGGCGCGGTCGGACGGTCGGTACGCGCGGATGTCGGTCACCGCGCCAGCCTAACCGGCGTTCCCCGATCCCTGAGCCCCATCCTCGCCGGTCCCTGAAGCCCACCCTCCCGGTCCCTGAGCCCCGCCCTCCCCGGTCCCTGAGCCTGTCGAAGGGCGGCGTTCCTTCGTCTGCCCTTCCACCACCCTCCGGTCCCTGAGCTTGTCGAAGGGCGGTGTTCGCCCGTGTGCCCTTCGACAAGCTCAGGGACCGACCGAGGCGCGACTCAAGGATCGAGGTGCGGCCCAGGGTCCGACCGAGGGGGCGAATCAGGGACCGACCGAGGGCGCGATCGAGGCGCGATCACGGGTCCGATCGAGGCGCGACCCAGGCACCGGTCCGACCGGGGTGCCTAGGCTGAGTCCCGTGACATGGCGACCAGGAGGCATCGACGCGGCCGTCGAGCAGTGGCGGCTCGTGCCCGACGGCGAGCTCATCGTGACGCCGTCGAGCCGGCTACTTCCCGTGACGCACCACGGACGACCGGCGATGCTCAAGGTGCCGCTCGTCCACGAGGAGGCGCTCGGCGGTCAGCTGCTCGCGGCGTGGGACGGCGGCGGGTGTGCAGCGGTGTTCGCGGGCGATGACCACGCGATCGTCCTGGAACGCGCGACGGGCGGCCGTGATCTCTCCTCGCTGACCCGAGCAGGTGACGACCTCGGAGCCGTCGCGCTCCTGTGCTCCGTGCTCGACACCCTGCACACGGCCATCCCCGCCCCGGCGCCGACCGATGCCGACGGTGTCATCGCCGAACTCCCCACGCTCCGCCGGTGGTTCCACGAGCTGCTCGCCGACGACGCCTCAGCCCTCGGCACCCTCCTCGGCGATCCGGCGAGCGCCGCGTTCCTCGAGTGTGGGCGGGAGCTCGCCGATCGACTGCTCGACACCACGACGCCTGCGGACGTCGTCGTGCTCCACGGCGACCTCCACCACATGAACGTGCTCGAGTTCGCACCCGGTGACTGGCGGGCGATCGACCCCAAGGGCATCGTCGGCCACCGCGCCTTCGACGCCACCGCGATGTTCAGCAACCCCGATCCAGCGACGGCGCGGAATCCGCGGCTGTTCACCGAGCGGGTGGGGCTGGTGAGTCGATCACTGGGCCTGTCGCGAACCGTCCTCCTCGAGTGGGTGGTCGCGCGCTCCGCGCTGTCCGCCGTGTGGTCGCTGCAGGACGGGCTGCTCGACGACGCCCGCGCCACCGTCGAGCTCGGTCGCCTCGCCGAAGACGGCCTCCGCTAGGTTCGCGCCCTTCGACAAGCTCAGGGACCGGGAAACCGCTCGCGGAACGGAGCGGCACAGCTCCGCGGACCCGCACGCGCGCCTCCCACCGGCAACAGGTCACTCCACCCCGGTCGCCAAGCCACTCCACCCCGGTCATCGAGCTTGTCGAGGTGCGGGCGCCACCCTTCGACAAGCTCAGGGACCGGGACCCGCTCAGGGGACCGGAACACCGCGGAGCAGCAGCTCAGCGGCGGCGACGCGTCCCGAAGATGCCCTCGACGACGCCGGTGAGGATCGACCGCGTCGCCTTCGACCCGAGGATCTCTTCGAGCGGACTCTTCGACGACGTCGACGACGACCGCGTCGACGTTCGGCGGGTCGTGCCGGCGGTCTTCCGGAGCAACCGTTCGTACTCGGCGTCGGCCTTCTTCTGCGCCGCGGCCTGCGCCTTGTCGGCGGCGGCCTGCTGCTTCGCGAGTTCCGCCGCGATGCGCTGCCGCTCGAGTTCGGCCTCGGCGGCGAGCGCGGCCTGGTTCGCCTCCTCGAGCTTCGCCGTCAGGATCTCCCTCGCCGACTCTCGGTCGACCGGCGTCCCGTACCGCACGAGCAACGGTGAGGCCGCGATCGCCGCGTCGATCGCGGTGTCGGCACTGGGCGACATGAGTCCCTGCGGCGCCCGCAGTCTCGTCCACGCGACCGGCGACGGTGCCCCTTTCTCGTTCATCACGGTGACGACCGCCTCACCGGTGCCGAGCGAGGTGAGGACCTCGCCGAGCTCGTAGCCGGAGGTCGGGTAGGTCGACACGGTCGCCTTGAGTGCCTTCGCGTCGTCCGGGGTGAACGCACGGAGGGCGTGCTGCACGCGCGAACCGAGCTGCGCGAGCACCTCGCCCGGGACGTCCTTCGGTGTCTGCGTGACGAAGAAGATGCCGACACCCTTCGACCGGATGAGCCGGACCGTCTGCGTGATCTGCGCGAGGAAGTCCTTCGACGCGTCGCGGAACAGCAGGTGCGCCTCGTCGAAGAAGAACACGAGCTTCGGCTTCTCGGGGTCGCCCACCTCGGGGAGGGTGTTGAAGAGGTCGGCGAGCAACCACATGAGGAACGTCGAGTAGAGGGCCGGCTGGTTCTGGACGCCCGGCACCTCGAGCAGGCTGACGATGCCTTTGCCGCTCGGGTCGAGGCGGATGAAGTCGGCGGTGTCGATCTCGGGTTCGCCGAAGAAGACGTCGGCGCCCTGGTCGGCGAAGGTGATGAGCTCCCGCAGGATCACCCCGACGGTGGCGCCCGACAGCCCGCCGAGCTCCTGCAGCTCGCCCTTGCCGTCGTCGCTCGCGAGGTAGGTGAGGACCGCGCGCAGGTCGCTCAGGTCGAGGAGCGGCAGGCCCGCCTTGTCGGCGTAGTGGAAGACGAGACCGAGGCTGGACTCCTGCGTTGCGTTGAGGCCGAGGACCTTGCTCAACAGCAGCGGGCCGAAGGCCGCGATGGTGGCGCGGATCGGGACGCCCTTGCCGACGCCGCCGAGCGCGAAGTACTCCGTCGGGGTGGCGGCCGGCGTCCAGTCCTGGCCGATCCCGCGGGTGCGGTCGAGGAGCTTCTCGTTCGACTCCCCCGGGGTCGCGATGCCCGAGAGGTCGCCCTTGATGTCCGCGGCGAACACGGGGACGCCGGCGGCCGAGAGCTGCTCGACGAGGCCCTGGAGCGTGCGGGTCTTCCCGGTTCCGGTGGCGCCGGCGACGAGCCCGTGCCGGTTCATGACGCTGAGCGGGATGCGGACCTGCACCCCCGGCACCGGTTCCCCGTTGACCAGGGCACCCATCTCGAGCGCCGGGCCGTGCACGAGGTAGCCGTCGCGGATCTTCAGCACGTCGTCGAGGCCGAGCGGGCCCGGGCCGATGGTGTCGGCGTTGAGGTCGTCGGTGCTGCTGGCGCCGTCGCCGCTGCTGCTGCTCGGGGCCGTGCTGCTGGTGTCGGCAGTGCCAGTGCCGGCGGTGCTGGTGTCGGTACCGACCGCTTCGTCGGTTGGGACGCCGGCTAGGACGTCGGATGGGGCCTCGGCGGCCGGCGCATCACTCGCGGAACCGGGGTCCCCAGACTCGACCGGTGACGCCGCTCCGGTGGCCCCGCCCGACGCCGTGATCCCGGCCCCGGCGAGCGCCGCTGCCGCCTCGGCCGCCTTCACTTTGGCTGCGGC
>NZ_JACYTW010000069.1:0-16845 GCF_014841395.1 Plantibacter sp. CFBP 13570
CTCACGGTCCTCGCGCTGGGGGTGACGGCGCCGGCGGTCGCCGCTCCCGGGGGACCGGCGCGCAGCGACGGGGGCGGGAGTGCGGTGACCGACACGGTCGAGACCGTGCCCGTCACCGTCGACACGTCGAACCAGGCCGGCTGGTGGCGGCCGCTCGACGTCGTCGACGGTGTCTCCTACTTCGCCTTCAACGCGCCGGCGTCCACCGCGTCCAAGCACGAGGTCCACCTGGCCTCGCGGGGCGCGGACGGGACGTGGACCGAAGGGTGCCTGCGCTCGACGGCCGGCGGCGCCTGCGTGACCTTCACCGACGACAACGGCCACAACCAGCCGTCGATCGTGGTCGACGGCGCGGGCACCATCCACGCCTTCGTGTCAATGCACAACGAGCAGTGGAACGTGTTCCGATCCAGTGCACCCGGCGACGTCACCTCGCTCGTCGAGGCGACGTCGTCCATGCCGGACCTCGACGCGGCGATCACCTATCCGGTGACGGCGCGCGGCCCGGACGGCGACGCCTGGGTGCTCGTGCGCGTCGGGACGGACACGCAGGGGCGGCGGGAGGGTCGGCTCTACCGGTACGACCTCGACAGCGGTGTCTGGGAACGTGAGGCGGTGGTCGCCGCGGCGACCGGCTACTCCTTCTACCCCGACGACCTCGAGGTGGACGCCGACGGCCGCGTCCACGTGCTGTGGGAATGGGGCCCATTCCCGGCGGACCCGGCGCGGCACCTCGGCTCGTACGCGACGTACGACCCGTCCGACGGTTCCTTCGCCGACGTCGCGGGGACCGCGCTCACCGGACCGATCACCCCGACCACCCCGGGATCCGTCGTCTGGCGCCCCTTCGGTGCCGGTGAGGCCATCGGCAGCTACACGCCGGCGCTGCAGACCGCGAAGCTCGCCCTCGACGGCACGGAGCTCGCGGGGATCGTCTACCGGTTCGTCGAAGCCGATCAGACCGCGTACGACGTGCGATACACCTCGTGGGACGGCGGCGCCTGGAGCGACGAGTCGCTCGTCGACGCCTCCGTGCTCGGTTCGGGCGTCTCGACGGTCGCCGGCATCGATGCGACGAGCGCCGGTGGTGTCGACCGCGTGTACGCGGTCCTCGCCGTGCAGGTGTGCGGCGAGAACCGCAGCCAGGTGGTCCGACTCGAGCGCGGGGGAGCCGGCTCGGGCTGGGTGGCTCGTGCGGTGGGTGATCCGGCGGCTGGCCCGCAGCGGCTGCGAGCGGAGACCGCGAGCGGGACGGACGTCCTGTATCTGACGGCGCCGGTCAGCGAGACCACCCGCGGAACCCTGCGCTGGGCCTCGATCCCCCGCGGCACTTCCGCGGAGACCGGTGGCACGACGCTCGCGGACATCGTGTCCGGGCTCAGAGGCGAGCTCGGCGGGACGAACGTGGCGCTCGGAGCCACCGTGACGGCCTCCTCCGCGCTCCGCGCCGACACCGGCGGGGCGCTCGCCGTCGACGGCGTGTGCACGGACGCGAGTCGCTGGATCTCCGCGGTCGGCGACACTGCACCCACGATCACGGCCACCTGGCAGACCCCGACGGCGCTCGCCGAGGTCAGGGTCAAGAGCGGCTACGCCGGGGGAGCCTCGACCGATTCGGTGCTCCGTGACTTCACGATCGAGGTCCGGACGGGCGGTGCCTGGGTCGAGGTCGGACGGTTCGACGACAACACCGCAGGCACCGTCACCGCGTCCGTGGACGGACTCGTGGCCGACGCGGTGCGCCTCCTCATCACCGACCCGTCCGCCTCGGCGACCGACGTCGCGCGGGTCTTCGAGATCGAGGCGATCGCGGCACCGGCCACCGAATCCGCGAGGAACGACGATGTCCCGGGATAGCGTTGTGCTCAGTCGGGACCGCAACGGTCCCGAGCGGCCGGGATCCACCCGGTCAGCAGTGAGGAGCAGCACCATGTCGGACGCCGCTTTCGGCTCTCAGCGGTCGGCACCGGTACCGCGCCGTTCGCGCACGGGCATGGTGGCGCTCGCCGTCCCGAACCTCGACGAACCGTACTTCGCGGAGCTCACGACGCTCCTCGTCCGCGGCGCCGACGAGCGTGGACTGTCGATCCTCATCCAGCACACGGAGGGCGACCACGACCGCGAGGTCGACATCGCCAACGGGGTGGGCCTGCCGCTCACGGACGGACTCATCCACATCCCCCGCTCGTTGACGGTCGGCGACCTCACGCGGCGGACCTCCCCGGGGCCCCTGGTGCTCCTCGGCGAGCACATCCAAGTGAGCCCGTTCACGCACATCTCGATCGACAACCGGGCGGCCGCCGACGCCGCGACGACGCACCTCGCCGAGGCCGGCTGCTCCCGTATCGCGTTCATCGGGCCCAGGGACGAACGTCCGTCCGACGCGGCGGATCAGCGGTACGCCGGGTATCGGGACGTGGTCGCGCGGCTCGGGCTCGCGCAGGAGCCGTCGCTGATCGGGCACGTCGACGCGTTCACCCCCGAAGAGGGACGTCGCGTGATGCGTCGGATGACCGCCGAGGGCGTCGAGCTCGACGGCGTCGTCTGCTCCAACGACTCGATCGCCTTCGGCGTGCTCGCGGCCCTCCACGAAGCCGGCCGACGGGTGCCCGAGGAGGTCGCGGTGATCGGCATCGACGACGTCCACGCCGCCCAGTTCTCGACCCCGTCGCTCACGACGGTCGCTCCCGACTACGACGCGATCGTGCGCGCGGCCTTCACCGAGCTCGAACGCCAGATCGCCGCCCCGCCCGGTGCCGACACGCCGGTCCGGCACGTGGTCGTCGACGCACGGATCGTCGTGCGGGACAGCACGGCACGCTGAGGTCCATGAGCGGGAGGACAGGCCGGCGCTCCGCCGTGGCGGGGTGCTGGAGGTGTCGCGGTCAGGCGTCGATGCGGTCGTCGTCGGCGGAAGCGGAAGCGGAGGCGACCGGCGCGAGCCAGACCTCGCCGAACTGCGCGCGGAGCGTGGTCTCGACGTCCTCGGCCACGTCGTCGTCCATCACGAGGTGGTCCACCTCGCGGAGGTCGACGATCGTCGTCAGTCCGACGGCGCCCCACTTCGAGTGGTCGGCGAGGACCACGGAGCGACGCCCGGCGCCGACGAACGCCCGGTTGGTCTCGGCCTCGAGGAGGTTCGAGGTCGTCAGCCCCGCCTGCAGGTCGATCCCGCGGACGCCGAGGAAGACGACGTCGCAGTGCAGGGACTCGATCGCGCGCACGGCGACCGGGCCGACCAGGGCGTCCGAGGGGGTACGGACGCCGCCGGTCAGCACGACCGTCTGGGTGTACGGCTCGTCGGCGCGGTCGGGCCGCGCGAACACGTCGGCCACCGGGAGGGAGTTCGTGACGATGGTGAGCTCCGGGATGGCTCGCAGCTCCTGCGCGAGGGCCCAGGTGGTGGTCCCGCCGGACAGGCCGACCGACATGCCGGGCTCGACGAGGATGGCCGCGCGTCGGGCGATGGCGCGCTTCTCGGCGAGCAGTCGGCGTGCCTGGTTGGGAAAGCCCAGCTCGGCACGGTCGGGCAGTCTGGGCGTGGTGGCGCCACCACGGACGCGGTCGACGAGGCCCTCCGTCGCGAGTTGCTCGATGTCGCGTCGCACGGTCATCTCGCTGACGCCGAGTGCGGTCGCGAGGTCGACGACGCTCGCCGCACCGTTGCGGCGCACCTCCGACATGATCTGCGATCTGCGTTCCGCACCGAGCACAGCGTCCTCCTTCGACCCGGTTGCCAGTCTGGCACGCGCGCACGGCGAACCTCGGCACCGGCGATCCACGACGACGAGACGGAGGCGGACTACGCATGCGTGAGGGACGACATCGGGACTGGTTCGGCGACGAGGTGCGCGACGGCACCTACGGCTACGACCTCGAGGGGCTCCTGGCGGTCGAACCGGTCGTGCCGCCGGCTGGATTCGAGGAGCTGTGGCGCGGGTGGTACGCGGCGGCACGTGAGGTGTCTCCGGATCCCGTCTTGACCCCGATCGGCCGACAGGGTGCGCACGAGGTCTTCGTCGTCGAGCACACGGTCGCCGACGGCCTCCGCCTCCGTGGATGGCTCGCGACGCCGGCGGACGGGCAGGCGCGCTTCGGGATGGTGCACGGGCACGGCTACGGCGGACGCGACGCACCGGACTGGTCCCGCGTCCCGGACGACGCCGCCGTCATCTTCCCGATCGCCCGCGGTCAGGGCGTCTTCAACACCGGACTCGGGGCACCGACGCCGGAGGACGGACACGTCCTGTTCGGCATCGACAGCGTCGAGCGGTACGCGCTCGGCCGCTGTGCCGTCGACCTCTGGCACGCGGCGTCGGCGCTGCTCGACGTCGTCGGACCGCTCCCGCTCTACTTCGTCGGTGAGAGCTTCGGCGGTGGGATCGGTGCGCTCGCCCTGCCGTGGGACGACCGCTTCGTCGGAGCGACGCTCGTGGTGCCGAGCTTCGGTCAGTACGACGTGCGCCTTCGCCTGCCGTGCGAGGGGAGCGGGGAGCGGGTGCGACACCACGTCGCCGAGCACCCCGAGGCGCGCGAGGTCCTGCGGTTCTTCGACGCGTCGACGGCCGCGGGGTTCGTCCACGTGCCGGTGCGGGTGGAGGCCGCGCTCTGGGACGGACACGTGCCACCACCCGGGCAGTTCGCCGTCGCCAACGCGCTCGAGGACCTCGAGCTGAGTGTCCTCCCCGCCGGGCACACCGAGTACCCGGGGCTCGAAGCCGTGCTGGAGGAGTCGTACGCGGCGACGAGGGCGCACGCACTCCGGTCGGTCGCGCGGGCGGTGGACGGATCGACGATCGAGAGGTGAGAGGGTGGACGGATGATCGCTGCGCTCACGCTCCCCGCCACCCTCACCACGCCAGGACAGGAGCTACTGCTGCGCCGGGCCACCCTCGCCGACCTCGATGCGCTGATGGCGCTCCTCGCAGACGACCCGATCAGCGCGTCCCGTGGTGACCAGGCCCAGGAGAGCGACCTCCCTGCCTACGAGCGTGCGCTCGCGGACCTCATCGTCGACCCGGCGAACGAGATCCTGCTGGTCGTCGACGCGGCGGACGCCGTCATCGCGACGATGCAGCTGACCCGCATCCCCGGGATGGCCCGTCGCGGCTCGACACGGCTGCTGGTCGAAGCGGTGCGTGTGTCCTCGAGCCTGCGATCCGGCGGTGTTGGAACAGCCATGATGCGCTGGGTGACGGACGTCGCCGCTCCGGCGACCGGTTCGTCGATCGTGCAGTTGACCTCCGACGAGGCCCGGGTCGACGCCCACCGCTTCTACGAACGCCTCGGCTTCGTCGGCTCGCACCGCGGCTTCAAGTACGCCGTGACGGCCGTGAGCTGACATGGAGTTCGTCCGCACATTCGCCCGCTGGCTCCTCGGAGCCGTCCTCACCTTCGCCGGCGTCGGCCACCTCACCTTCGCGCGGCAGTCGTTCGTCGCCCAGGTGCCGCAGTGGTTGCCCCTGCCGGTCGACGTGGTCGTCGTTGCGTCGGGAGTCGTCGAGATCCTGCTCGGCCTCTCGCTGATCCTGCTCGCCCGGTACCGCGTCGCCGTCGGCTGGATCGTCGCCGCCTTCTTCGTCGCCGTCTTCCCCGGCAACCTCGAGCAGTTCGTCCGCGGAACCGACGCCTTCGGGTTGGACAGCGACATCGCCCGTGCCGTCCGCCTGGTCTTCCAGCCCGTCCTCGTCCTCTGGGCCCTGTGGTCCACCGGTGCCTGGCGCGCGTGGCGGTCGCGGCGCCGCCGGAACACGACGCGCTGAGCGCGATCGCTAGCACGCCTAGTCATCTCGCCCGGGTGCCTGTCAAGGGGCCCTGGTTCGCAGCATCCGTCCGGCAGGGTTGATCCATGCGATGCATTACCTACGCCGGCGAGAACGTCGTGACGACCGACGAGGTCGCGCAGCTCCTGGTCGAACTGACGGCGGAACTGGCCAAGCGCGGCCGTGCCGAGGCCGTCACCATCCCGATCGTGGTCGAGTCCGACGGCGATGAGGACGGGCCGGCGTCCGCGCAGCTCGTCATCGGCCTCGGCAACGACGTCCTCTCGGTGCCCCACAGCTGGACCGACGAGGTCCCCGACTTCAGTGAGGGACGAGACCGCCTGCAGGGCTACCTCGACGACATCCGCCCGTCAACGACGGCCTACGAGCCGCGCGACTCCATCGAGACCACGGACGTGCTCGAAGACCCTGACCTCGACCTGCGCGACTTCACCCGCTGAGTCGTCCCTGAACGACAACGCCGGCGTCGACCCCTCGGGTCGACGCCGGCGTTCGTTCGGGTCCGCTCAGCGCGGGAGCGGCAGCTTGGCCGTCTCGCGGGCCCGCAGCACGACGATCAACGTGATGAGCGCCGCCGCCATCACGTAGAACGCGGGCGCGAACCGGTTGCCCGTCGAGGCGATCAGGAACGTCGCGAAGTAGGGTGTGATCCCACCGAACACGGCGACCGACAGGTTGTACGCGATCGCCATCGAGCCGTAACGGATACTGGTCGGGAACAGCTCGGCCATCGCAGCACTCGACGCACCGTCGTACGCCGCCATGAAGACGCCGAGGATCACCATCGCGACAGCCGCGGCGGCGAAGTTGCCCGCACTCATGAGCATGAGCGTCGGATACGTCAACACCAGGAACCCGACGCAACCGGCGATCATCACGGGCTTCCGTCCGATGCGGTCGCTCAGCAGACCCATGAAGGGTACGAGGATCGCGATCGCGAGCAGCCCGAGCACCGTGACCCCGTAGCTGAGCGGCTGCGAGTAGCCGAGGTCGGTCTGCAGGTACGACGGCATGAATGTCTGCAGGATCCAGTGGCCGACCGCCTTGATCACGACGAAGCCGACGCAGAAGAGCAGCGCCTTCCACGAGGTCCGCAAGGACGTGCGCAGCGGTGACTTCGAGACGGCCCCCTTCGCTTGGATCGCCTGGAACTCCGGGGTGTCCTCGAGCTTGTTCCGCAGGTAGAGGCCGGCGAGGCCGAGTGGCAGGGCGAGGAAGAAGAGGGCGCGCCAACCCCACTCGTTGAGGGCGTCCGTGCCGAGTGTGGAGGTGAAGAGGAGGACGAGACCTGCCCCGACCACGAAGGCCGCGAAGCCGAACACGTCGATGAAGCTCGTCACGAAGCCGCGTCGGTTGGACGGGGCGTACTCGGCGAGGAGCGTCGTGGCGCCGGAGCTCTCGCCGCCGGCGGCGAAGCCCTGCACGAGCCGCACGATGACGAGCAGGATCGGCGCCCAGAGGCCGATGAGGTCGAACGTCGGCAGGAGACCCATGACGACCGTCGCCCCGGAGGTCACGAGGATCACCGTCGCGAGGACCGTCTTGCGCCCGATGCGGTCGCCGAGCGAGCCCCAGAAGAGGCCACCGAGGGGGCGCATCACGAAGCCGGCGCCGAACACCGCGAACGCGGACAGGAGGGCCGCCTGCGTGTTGCCCTGCTGGAAGAAGTTGAGGCTGATGACCGTCGCGAGCGTGCCGTACAGACCGAAGTCGAACCATTCGACGAAGTGTCCGGCCCCCGCGGCCCAGATGACCTTCCGCATCCGGCGTGATCGCTCAGCGTCGTCGTAGGGGGTCTGCGCACTGTGCGCGGCGGCTTCGGCCAGGGCTGCGGCCTGGGTCCTGCTCTCGTCCATCGGTCCTCACATCGTTGTCGGGGTGCTTCGAGGTTCACCTGCCGAAGAATCTTACCCACTGAATGGGAAAGTCGTACCGCTGAATGGTAGCGTGGCAACCGTCCGGTGGTCGACACGTGTCCGACGGCTTCCAGGATCACGCATCACGAAGGAGTGTCTCCCATGCAGCACCGCACCCAGTCCGCCGACGTCGTCGTCATCGGTGGTGGTCTCGCGGGGGTCTCGGCCGCCGTCGCAGCCGCCCGTCTCGGCTCCCGGGTCTCGCTCGTCACGAACCGGCCGGTGCTCGGTGGCAACTCGTCGAGCGAGGTGCGGGTGTGGGTCGTCGGAGCGACCGCGCACGGGCACCAGCGGTTCGCGCGGGAGACCGGCATCATGGGGGAGCTCTTCCTCGAGAACCAGTACCGCAACCCGGAGGGCAACCCGTTCTACTGGGACCAGACGGTCCTCGACCTCGTGCGGGCCGAGCCGAACCTGCAGCTGCACCTCAACACCGACGTCCGCATCGTCACGATGGCGGAGGGCGCTGAGGGCGTGGCGTCGCCGACACCGAGGATCGCGTCCGTCACCGGATGGACGATGGGCAGCGAGATCGAGACGGAGTTCGTCGCACCAGTCTTCATCGACTGCACCGGAGACGGGCTGGTGGGGCATCTCGCGGGCGCGACCTCCCGCATCGGGCGCGAGGGCCGCGCCGAGCTCGGCGAGCCGTGGGCCCCCGAGGTCGCGGACGACGAGCTCCTCGGCAGTTCGATCTTCTTCTACACGAAGGACACGGGACGCCCCGAGCGGTTCGTCGCCCCCGACATCGCGCGAGACATCCGCGACACCCCGATCCTCACCAACCGGATCATCCGGACCGGCGACAACGGCTGCAACTACTGGTGGATCGAGTGGGGCGGCGAGCTCGACACCGTCGCCGAGAACGAGCAGATCCGCGACGAGCTGTGGAGCGTCGTCTTCGGGATCTGGGACTACATCAAGAACTCCGGCGAGTTCGACGCCGACACCCTGACGCTCGAGTGGGTCGGATCGATCCCGGGGAAGCGCGAGTACCGGCGGCTGCTGGGTGACCACACCCTCACGCAGAACGACCTGCTCGACCAGGTCGACTTCGAGGACACGGTCGCCTTCGGTGGCTGGTCGATCGACCTGCACCCGGTTGAGGGCGTCTACGCCGAGACCGCCGGCGCGCAGCAGCGGTTCAGCAACGGCACCTACGGGATCCCCTTCCGCAGCCTGTACTCGCACGACGTCGACAACCTGCTGTTCGCCGGACGCAACATCTCCGCCTCCCACGTCGCGTTCGGGTCCACCCGCGTGATGGCGACCTGCGCGACGCAGGGTCAGGCGGTGGGGACGGCTGCGGCGCTCATCGCCCGCGATGGACTGACGCCGCGGGAGCTCGCCGGGCAGGCGCTCCCGCTCCTGCAGCGCACGCTCCTGCGCGAGGACGCCCCGGTCATCGGCATCACCACGGACGACCCCGACGATTTGGCCGGGCGGGCGACGGTCTCCGCTTCGAGCGCGCTCGACACCATCTCCACGCTGGAGCACCTCGGCTCCGGCGAGCGGTTCGCCCTCGACCGCGACGTCGCGATCCTCGTGCCCGTCGCCCCGACACTCGACCAGATAACCCTGCTCGTCGACGCCGCGAGCGACACCACCCTCCGGGTCGAACTGTGGAGCGCGGGCAAGCGGCAGAACGCCGTCCCCGTCGAGCACCTCCTCGACGGCACGGCCGACGTCACCGCCGGGGTGGGCGTGCCCGCCACCGTCCGCTTCGGATGGACGCCCGAGATCGAGCAGAACGCCGTGCTCGTCGTTCGCGCCAACCCGGACGTCAGCCTGCTCCTCACCGAGGGCCACCCTTACGGGCTCCTCATCCTGACGGCCAAGCACGCGTCCGACGAGGTGTTCGACGACCACATCCCCGAGGAGCAGGACCAGGCGATCCTCGACTGGAACGCTCGGAAGCTCCGCGGCCGGAGCGTCGCGCTGACCGTCGGCGGGGAGACCACGGCGTACCGGCCTGAGCGGATCGTCGACGGGTACCAGCGCCCCTACGGCGGACCGCACCTGTGGTCCTCGGCGCGGCTCCAGGACAACCGCGACCTGATCACCGAGCCCGAGGTCCTCACCCTGCACTGGGATGAGCCGGTCGATGTCGCGTCCGTCCGGATCGTGTTCAACGACGACGTCGACGTGGACCTCATCAACCTGCACCACCACCGCACGGACTTCGAGGCGGTGCCGGAGCTCGTCGCCGCGTACCGCCTCGAGGCACGACCGGCGGGTGCTCCTGAGGGGACGTGGACGGTGTTGGTCGAGGTCGAGGGGAACCGGCACCGGCATCGGATCCACGACGTCGAACCCGTGCGGGTCGACGCCCTCCGTGTCGTCGTCACGGCCACGAACGGGTCGCCCTACGTGAGCGTCGCGAGTGTGAAGCTCTTCGAGCAGCCGAGCGGGCGCACCACCCGGCCGCGCCGAGCCCGACCGCTACGCTGAACACGGCCTCCGAGGCCGGACATCCGAACCGACACCGACACCGTGGAGGACCCGTGGCAGGTGAGATCCAGCAGGGCATCGGCCGTGCAGCATCCGTGCTCGCCGTTCTCGGCGCATCGACCACCGGACCGTTGCGGGCCTCCGACATCGCCCGTGCGACCGGTCTCGGCACCTCGACGACCGCACGCCTCCTCGGCACGCTCGAGGAGCTCGGCTATGTGACGAAGGCGGCCGACAGTCCGTCCTACGCCATCGGCGCGACCATCCTGGCGCTCGCGAGCGAGGGGCTCAACCAGAACCCGGTGCACCGGGAGTCGCGTGCTCCCGCCCAGGAGCTCGCGCAGCGGATCGGCCTCAGCGTCAACGTCGGCGTCCTCGACGGCTCGAGCCTCATCTACCTCTGCCACTTCGAGGGAGCCCTCGCCCCGAAGTCGCACTCGATGATCGGGCTGCGCCAGCCGTTGCACGCGTCCGCGCTCGGGAAGTGTCTGCTCCTCGACCTCGACGCGGACGGCCTCCGTGCGCTGCTCGGTGATGAACCGCTCCCGCGCTACACGGCCAACACCGTCACGGAGCACGCGGCGCTCGCCGCCGAGCTCGCGACGGCGCGGGAACGCGGCGTCTGCATGGAGGACCAGGAGCTCGCGTTGGGTCGTCTCGGGATCGCGGCGCCGATCCGCGACGCGAACGCCAGAGTCGTGGCGGCGATCTCCATCTCGGGTCGACTGAGCCTGATGCGTGAGCGCGACCTCGACGTCCTCACCGAGGACCTCATCGAGGTGGCCGACCGCATCAGCGTCGGTCTCGGACTCATCTCCGCGATCCCGTCCTCCTGACCCGTCCTCCCGCATCCGATCTCACGAACCGAAGGTGACCAGTGGCGCAATTCGACCTCCCCCTCGCCCAGCTCCAGCAGTACCTGCCCGACCGCGAGGAGGCGCCGGACTTCGACGCGTTCTGGACGGACACCCTCGCCGAAGCCCACGCCCTCGCGCAGCCGACGGTGCGTGAACGATCCAACCCTGAGCTGACGGGTCTCGTCGTCGAAGACGTCACGTTCTCCGGGTTCGGTGGCGACCCGATCAAGGGTTGGTTCATCCGACCGGCCGGCGTGACCGAGCCGCTCCCGTGCATCGTGCACTACATCGGGTACAGCGGCGGTCGAGGGCTCGCCCACCAGTGGACGATGCACCCGTCCGCGGGCTACGCGGTGTTCGTCATGGACACCCGCGGTCAGGGGAGCGCGAACCTGCCTGGCGCGACCGCCGACCCGTTCGGGAGCGGTCCGCAGGTCGCCGGCAAGATGAGCGCCGGGCTCGGCAGCCCCGAGACCTACTACTACCGTCGGGTCTTCACGGACGCGGCGCTCGCCGTCGACGTGGTGCGAAGCTTCCCCGAGGTCGACCCCGCCCGGGTCGTCGTCGCCGGTGGCAGCCAGGGCGGCGGCATCGCCCTCGCCGCGGCTGGGCTCTGCGAGGGACTCGCGGCGGCGCTCGTCGACGTCCCGTTCCTGTCGCACTTCCGTCGTGCCCTGCAGATCACCGACGCGAGCCCCTTCGCCGAGCTGAAGACGTACCTCATCAGCCGACGTGGTCACGAGGCGGAGGTGTTCCGGACGCTCTCGTACTTCGACGCGACGAACTTCGCCGCCCGCGCGACCGCCCCCGCACTGTTCTCCGTCGCGCTCTGCGACGCGGTGTGTCCGCCCTCGACGGTGTACGCGGCGTTCAACCACTACGCGGGCACGCACAAGGACATCGCCGTCTACCCGTACAACGGGCACGAGGGCGGCGGGCCGGTGCAGCAGCAGGCGCAACTGACCTTCCTCGCGGACCTCCTCGCCTGACGCTTCATTCGCCCGAAGATGGGCGAACGGGCTCCCGTTCGCCCGAAGATGGGCGAACGGGCGTGGGACGATGTGCACGTGACTGAGACCCGCGACACCGACCCGACCCTGACGACCACCCGGCGTCGGACGCGTGCCGGCATGATCGCGGCGATGGCGCTCGTGCTCTCCTTCGCGGCCGGAGCGACCGACGCCTTCGCGTTCCTGCAGCTCGGCGGTGTCTTCACCGCGAACATGACCGGCAACTTCGTGCTGGCCGGACTCACGAGCCGACCGGACTTCGCGGACGTCCTGCTCGGGGCGACGGTCGCCGTGCTGCTGTTCTCCGTCGGGACCTTCCTGGCCTTCCGATTCACGAGGCTCGTCGCCACCGCCGACCGACCGACCCCGGAGGCACCGCAGCACCGGCTCGTCCTCGTGCTCGGCGGTGCGGTGATCGCGCAAGCGTGCGTCCTCATCGGATGGATCGTGTCCTCCGACCTGCGCACGACGCCCGTGATCTGCGTCCTCATCGCGCTCTCCACGCTCGCGATGGCGGGGCAGACGGCCGTCGCCCGTCGCATCGAACGCTCAGGCGTGACGACCACCTTCGTGACCGGCACCCTCACGAGTCTCATGCAGAGCCTCGCCGACGGCGTCCACGACCACCACCTCATCCGCATCGGGGCGATCGTGCTGCTCGTGGCGGGGGCCCTCTGCGGCTCGCTCCTCACCGGCGTGGACCCGGTGTTCGGTGCCGCGCTGCCTCTCGTCCCGTCGATCGTCGGGCTGGTCCTCCTCCGGCTCGCGCCGACGGCCTCCGGCTGAGCTTCTTCAACGACGAGTCCTCCACAAAGGTGCTCGGTAGATGGATTGATGTGTACACGGCTCATCTGGCTGCAGAGAGCACGCCCGACGGATACGATCCTGGCCATGGAACAGTGCCCATGGTCGAACAGGCAGCTCGAGCGGCTGGGCACTCAGATCCGCGACCGCTCTGAACCAGACCCATCTCTACCGAGCTACTCGGAGGTGATGCTCTGGTACAACGACCTTGCGACGCTCGTGCAGAAGCGCATCGAACGAATCGACTGGTCGCCCCTACTTGGCGACCGAGTACCCGAAATCACTTCCCGTCCCAAGACGATCGATACGCTGCGAGACAAGCTCATCAGGTAGGGCAAGACGCCGCTGGGTCGCATCGGAGACATCGCGGGCGTGCGATTCGAAGCGGAGATGACGCTCTCCGAGCAGGATGCGGTCGCGGTAGCCATCGCCGGCGCGTTCGATCATCGCCCTGAGGACGCTGTCCGCGATCTGCGAGCGGATCCGCACAGTGGTTATCGTGCCGTCCACCTGCGCCTCAAATTGCAGCGATACGTGGAAGTGCAGGTGCGGACGCACCTTCAGGGAGAGTGGGCCAACCTGTACGAAGCCGCAGGGGATCTCTGGGGACGCGACATCCGTTACGACGGGCTGCCGACGACACCCGCGGCAGCCCGCCTTGTGGAGGCGCTCCGTGAATACTCGTCGTCGACGATCGCGCGCTTCGAGGAGTCGTATGACCTCCTACAGAAGAGCGAACTCGCGCTTGCCGAAGCGGCGGGCCACATCGAGCGGCTGGTCCCGAGATCACGTCGAGAACGGAAGCTCATCGAGGACTATCAGGAGCAGAAGCGTACAATCGAAGAACTTCACGTCGAACAATCCGAGCGCGGTACCGCCATGCGTAGCCTGTCGTCCGACGCTCGAATCTCATTGCAAAAGGCCAAACGAGGAGCGTGACATGCCTGGTTACCTGATCGAGTACAACCGGGTTTCTCGCGACTGGCGGGTGACCTCCTTCACCGGCCCCGACGGCCACCGCGAGGCACTGGTGCGACGTCTGGAGGTCGAGCAGACGAGGTCGAGCGAGGATTGGGAGATTGTGTCACTCAACAGCGATTCTCTGGACACGGTCAAGAAGACCCATGCCCGGTATTTCGAGGGACGCGAACTCGACCTAGCTTCCGCCTAAGCGACGGCGGCGGTCGCCTCGATCTCGACGAGCTGGTCGTCGTAGCCGAGCACGGTGACCCCGAGGAGCGTTGACGGCACGTCGTGATCGCCGAAGGCGGCGCGCACGACCTCCCACGCGGTGACGAGGTCGGACTGCTTCGTCGACGCGACGAGCACCCGGGTACTCGCCACATCGGCGAGCGTCGCACCGGCGGCCTCGAGGGCGATGACGAGGTTCTCGACGCACTTCTCCGCCTGGCCGGCGACGTCCCCGACGGCAGCGGTCGAGCCGTCGACGTTGAGCGGGCAGGATCCGGCCAGGAACAGCAGCCTGGCGCTCGCCGGAACGGACGACGCGTAGGCGTACTCCGCGGCGTCGGAGAGCTCGTCGGATCGGATCAGCGTGACGACGGACATGGTTCCTCCTCGTGGTGCGGGTGCGATTGGGCGACCGCTCTCGATCCATCGTGCCTGACATCGTCGGACGGCGTCCGCGGGGACCCCCGGCGTCGGATCGCCGTCAGTGGGTGAGCTGCGCCCGGATGAGGATGGGGAAGTGGTCGCTCGCCTCCGACGTGGGTTCCTGCTCGTCGACGAGGGCTTCGATCGGTTCCAGTCGGGTATGCGGGGCGACGCTGCCTGAGCGGCCGAGCACCCAGTCGATACGCGCGTTCCCGGGACGCTGCGGTCCGTAGCCGTGGAACGTGCCGATGCCGTCGCTCTCGACCGGCGAGAGGTCGACGAACCCGGCGTCCGCCAGGGCGTCGTGCGCCGCCGATCCGCGTTCGGTGTTGAAGTCGCCGGTGAGGAGGACGGGGACGTCGACGCCGGAGAATCGGTCGGCGATCAGCTTCGCGCTGCGCGTGCGGACGTCGTCGCCGTGCGGTGAGCTCTCGTGGTCGAGGTGGGTGTTGGCGAAGACGAGCTCGTCGCCGGTGCGTCGCTCGCGGAGTCGGACCCAGGTGACGAACCGCGCGTGCAGCGACGGCCAGGTGTTCGAGCCCGGCTCGTCGGGGGTGTCCGACAGCCAGAACTCGCCGGCGTCGAGCTGTTCGAACCGCGAGCGGCGGAAGCACACCGGCCCGTACTCGCCGGCCGAACCGCCGTCGCGACCCTGCCCGAACCAGTCGTACTCGGCGAGACCCGGGAGCAGGTCGTGCAGCTGGTGTTCGCGGACCTCCTGCAGCCCGAGGAGGTCGGGTGCGTTGCGGGCGATGACCTGTGAGACCAGCGGTGCACGGTCCACCCACTCGTGACCGGGCTGGGCGACGGCGGTGCGGATGTTGTAGCTCATGACGGTCAGGACGTTCTGGGTCAGGATGGATTCGCTCACCCGGCCAGCGTAGGGGAGCCGGGTGACGGGGAGCTGTCCCCATGTCGCCGGGCGGTCCGTCTGCCTAGACTCGCCCCATGACCTTCGACCTCCGCGACGCCCAGGCCCGGATCCTCGCGCTCAACAGCGAAGAACTCCCCTTTATCTACGACCCGACACCCGACGGCATCGTCGCGCACTGGCGGTACGCCGACCAGCGCTGGCTCGGCTTCATCGGCGCCGGGATGTTCAGTGCCGAGTACGAGCTGCGGGTCGAGCTGCACCCCGAGGACGGCGAGTGGGAGTTCCACGAGCAGTCGTCCTCCTCGAAGACGACGCTCGGCGTCGACGGGCTGTCGACGAAGCGCACCTGGCAGTCCGGTCCGCAGAAGTCCTTCTCCTTCGGGCGGAGCGTCGCGCCCATCTCGCAGTCCACCGACCGCCAGGGCACGACGACCGGCCAGTTCATGGGCTACGACTTCACGACCGACGAGGTCAAGCAGCCCGTGATCGACACCCTGACCGCCGCCGGTTGGAAGCCGCGCAAGGGATTCTTCGGCAAGCTGTTCGGAGGCTGATCAGCCGGCCCTGAGTCGCCTGGATCTGCATGAAACGGAACGAATTCCGCGCAGATCCGGGCGACTCACGCACGCACCACGACCGCCGCTAGGCTTTCAGGAACCTCGCCGCCGACCGGACGGATGGACCTGTGCTCGTCACCATCACCTCGACCGCGCCGTCGGCCGCCGACCTGGGGCACCTCGTCCGCAAGCATCCCGCGCGGGCGCAGAGCTTCGACCTCAGCGTCGGGCGCGCGCACGTGTTCTACCCGGAGGCGACCGACGAGCGGTGCACCATCGCCCTGCTGCTCGAGGTCGACGCGATCGCGCTCGTCCGTCAGAAGCGCTTCGGTGGCGGTGACAGCGCGTCGCTCTCGCAGTACGTGAACGACCGACCGTACGCGTCATCATCGATGGTCGCCGTCGCGATCGGGCAGGTGTTCCGCAGCGCCATGACCGGCCGCAGCGACTCCCACCCGGAGCTCGCCGCGGCAGCGCTCCCGCTGACGATCACCGTCGCGGCGGTTCCGTCGCGAGGCCTGGAGCAGCTGGCGACCCGACTCTTCAGCCCGCTCGGCTGGACCGTCGTCGAACGGGCGATCCCGCTCGACCCGACGGTCCCCGCGTGGGGCGACTCGCGATACGTCGACCTCGAGCTGACCGGGCACCTCCGCCTCGCGGACGCCCTCCGCCAGCTCTACGTGCTGCTGCCCGTCCTCGACGACGCCAAGCACTACTGGGTCTCCGACGACGAGGTCGGCAAGCTCCTCCGCGCCGGCGAGGGGTGGCTGGCCGATCACCCCGACCGGGACCTGATCGCCAAGCGGTATCTCGCGCACCAGTCGCGGATGGTCACCGATGCGCAGTCGCAGCTGGACCCGGAGGCGCGGACCGACGGTGCCGACGGGGACGACGCGGCCACCGCGTCACAGACGAAGCGTGCCCCGGCACTCGCCGGCCTGCGCGCCGAGGCGGTCCTGCAGGCGCTCGCCGACGTGCG
>NZ_JACYTW010000070.1:0-16687 GCF_014841395.1 Plantibacter sp. CFBP 13570
CGGGCGCCGGGGTTGCCGGCGCCGTCCTCTCCCTGGCTTCCGGGGCGTCCGTCATCGCGGCGCTGTGGGCAGGCATGCCGGCGCTGGGAACGATCGGCGGCCCCGCGCTCACCGTGATCGTCCTCGTCCCGCTCGCCGTGTTCGAGGTCTGCGCGATGGTGCCCCTCGCGTTCGGGGCTTGGCGGGAGGCGGTCGCGAGCGCCGAGCGCGTGGCGGACGCGGTCCCGAGCGATCGACCCGACGAGATCCCGGACGAGGACACCGGCAGCATCCTCACGCCGACCTTCGACGGCGTCATGCTCGAGGCGGAGCACCTCAGCGCGCGGTGGCCCGGGAGTACGACGGCGGCGCTCGCACCGATCAGCTTCCGGCTGTCGGCCGGCGACCGGCTGCTCGTCGAAGGCGACAGCGGAGCCGGAAAGACCACCCTGGCGCACGCCCTCGTCCGCTTCCTCGAGTACGAGGGTGGGTACCGCGTCGGCGGCGTCGAGGCACGCGACCTCCGCCCGGACACGTTGCGCGAGTCGGTCGGGCTCGTCGAGCAGCGTCCGTTCCTCTTCGACGCAGACATCCGCCAGAACCTCCTCTTCGCCAAGGACACGGCCGACGACGCTGAACTCGAGGCCGTGCTGGAGCGGGTCGGGCTCTCTTCCTGGCTCGCCGAACGCGGCGGACTCGACCGCCCGGTGGGGGAGCACGGCGCGCTCGTCTCTGGAGGGCAGGCGCAACGCATCGCCCTCGCCCGCGCGCTCCTCCGCGAGTTCCCCGTGCTCGTGCTCGACGAGCCGACCGCCAACGTCGATCCTGAGCGCGCGACCGCCCTGCTCGAGGACCTGCTCGGTGTCGCGGGATCCGAGGGTCGTGCGGTCGTCGTGATCTCGCACACGCCGGTCCCCGACAGCCTCGTGACCGGTCGCCTCCGGATCGTCGCGCCGCCGATCGCGGCCGTCGGCTGATGCGATCCACCGGAGCACGCCGGCAGGTCGTCCTCCCGGCCTGGTCCGAGCCCGAGGACGTCTACCGACGCGTGTTCGCTGACGAGCCCTGGGCGGCCTGGTTGGATTCGGGCCAGGGCTCCCGGACCGGCGTCAGTCTCATCGGACGCGGGACCGAACGCCTCGTCGCGGACGTCCGGCTCGGCACGGTGGAGCGCATCACCCCTGTGTCCGCCTCGGTCGACCGGACGACGATCCTCGACGCCCTCCGTACCGTGCGTGCGGAGGGCGACCCGGGCGATTGGGTCGGGTGGTTCGGCTACGAGTCGGGGGCAGGGCTCGTCGGGGTTCCGTCGCACGCGGCCGCCTCCCCGGACGCGCTCTTCCTGCGCCTCGACGACCAGGTGCGGTTCGACCATGCGGCGCGGACGGTGACGATCTCGTCGGACGATCCCGACTGGATCGCGACGACCGTCGAGCGGTTGAGTAGGGCGACCGAGCCTCCTCCCGTGGCTGAGGCGGCCGGCGGGGTCTGCGCGCCCCGTCACAGCGATGCCGCATACGTGCGGCTCGTCGAGCGGTGCCAGGAGCACATCACCCGTGGGGACGCCTACCAGCTGTGCTTGACGAACCACCTGCGCGTCGACGGCGTCCACGACCCGCTTGCGACCTATCTGCGGCTGCGCAGGACGAGCCCCACGCACCACGGCGGCTTCCTCCGGTTCGGTTCGATCAGTGTCGCGAGCGCGTCACCGGAGCAGTTCCTCGAGGTCTGGGCCGACGGCCGCGTCCGGACGAAGCCGATCAAGGGGACCCGGCCGAGAGGTGCCGATCCCGAGGAGGACGCCCGCCGGCGCGCCGATCTGCTGGCGAGTCCCAAGGAGCGCGCGGAGAACCTCATGATCGTCGATCTGATGCGGAACGACCTCTCCAGAGTCTGCGAGCTGGGTTCCGTGGCGGTCACGGCTCTCCATCACGTCGAGAGCTACCCGCAGGTGCACCAACTCGTCAGCACCGTCGAAGGACGGTTGCGCGCAGGGCTGGGCGCGCTCGACGTCGTCGAGGTCGCATTCCCGGCCGGATCGATGACCGGGGCCCCGAAACGTCGGGCGATGGAACTGCTGTACAACCTCGAAGCGGGCCCGCGCGGGGTGTACGCCGGCGCCTTCGGCCTGCTGTCCGCGGACGGATCGATGGACCTCGCCATGGTCATCCGCTCGATCGTGATCGATCCGCAGGGTGCGTCGATCGGCACGGGTGGTGGCATCACGGCGCTGTCCGACGCCCGGGAGGAGCTCGAGGAGACGTGGACCAAGGCGGCGGCCCCGCTGGCGGCACTCGGCGTCGGACGTCCGCCTGCCGAATCCCGGTAGGCTTGACCGTTGGACGGAGCGCCGTCGTGCGCTCCAGCCCGTCCATCCTGCGGCCGAGCGCCGTGCGAGCAGCCCACGGGCTTCCACCCCCAGCACCTGCAGTGATTGAGAGTGACGTGTCAGACGAGCGCAACACCGACGACCGCCGAGACGGCGAGCGGTACGACTTCCAGGCGATCCAGGAGAAGTGGCTTCCCGTCTGGGACGAGCTGAAGCCCTTCGCAGCAGGCGACCCTGCCGACAAACGTCCGCGCAAGTACGTGCTCGACATGTTCCCGTACCCCTCGGGCGACCTGCACATGGGTCACGCCGAGGCGTTCGGCTTCGGCGACATCGTCGCGCGGTACTGGCGTCACCAGGGCTTCAACGTCCTGCACCCGATCGGCTGGGACTCGTTCGGTCTCCCCGCCGAGAACGCCGCCATCCAGCGCGGCGTCGACCCGCGCGAGTGGACCTACGCGAACATCGCGCAGCAGAAGGCCAGCTTCCGCCAGTACGGCCCCTCGTTCGACTGGGACCGCGAGCTCCACACGAGCGACCCCGAGTACTACCGGTGGAACCAGTGGCTGTTCCTCCAGCTGTTCGAGAAGGGCCTCGCGTACCGCAAGGCGAGCCCCGTCAACTGGTGCCCGAACGACCAGACCGTGCTCGCGAACGAGCAGGTCGTCGACGGACACTGCGAGCGCTGCGGCGCCGAGGTGACGAAGAAGAAGCTCACCCAGTGGTACTTCCGCATCACCGACTACGCGGACCGCCTGATCGACGACCTCAACCAGCTCGAGGGCACCTGGCCGGCCAAGGTCCTCAGCATGCAGCGGAACTGGATCGGTCGATCCAACGGTGCGGACGTCTCGTTCTCCATCGAGGGTCGTGCCGAGCCGGTCTCCGTGTACACGACCCGCCCTGACACGCTGTACGGCGTGACGTTCATGGTGGTGGCGCCCGACTCGGAGCTCGCAGCCGAGCTCGTCGCAGACACCTCCGACGAGGTCAAGGGGCGCTTCCAGGCCTACCTCGACAGCGTCAAGGGTGAGAGCGAGATCGCGCGGCTCGCGACCGACCGCCAGAAGACCGGCGTGTTCCTCGAGCGCTACGCGATCAACCCGCTGAGTGGCGAGCGCCTGCCGATCTGGGCGGCCGACTACGTCCTGGCCGACTACGGTCACGGGGCGATCATGGCGGTTCCCGCGCACGACCAGCGCGACCTCGACTTCGCGCGGGCGTTCGACCTGCCCGTGCGCGTCGTGGTGGACACCACCCAGCCCGTCACCGGTGCCATCCCGATCATCGTCGACGGTGAGCTGCCGGAGGACCTCCCGTCGATCGATCCCGCCAAGACGGGTGTCGCGCTGACGGGCGACGGTCGCCTGACGAACTCCGGCCCCTTCGACGGCCTGAGCAAGGCGAACGCGATCCCGAAGGTCACGGCGGCGCTGGCATCGAGCGGCCTCGGCGCGAAGACGAAGAACTACCGCCTCCGCGACTGGCTCATCTCGCGACAGCGCTACTGGGGCACGCCGATCCCGATCATCCACTGCGACGCCTGTGGCGAGGTGCCGGTCCCCGAGGACCAGCTCCCCGTGCGGCTGCCGGATGCCGCGGGTCTCGACCTGCGTCCGAAGGGCATGAGCCCGCTCGCGGCGGCTGAGGACTGGATCAACGTGGACTGCCCGTCGTGCGGGAAGCCTGCGAAGCGCGACTCCGACACGATGGACACCTTCGTCGACAGCTCGTGGTACTTCCTCCGGTTCCTGAACCCGACCTCCGACGAGATCGCGTTCGACCCGAAGGAGGCCGACAAGTGGGCCCCGGTCGACCAGTACGTCGGCGGTGTCGAGCACGCGATCCTGCACCTGCTCTACTCACGGTTCATCACGAAGGTCCTGTTCGACCTCGGCAAGGTCGGCTTCACCGAGCCCTTCAGCGCGCTCCTCAACCAGGGCATGGTCATCCTCGACGGTTCGAAGATGAGCAAGAGCAAGGGCAACCTGGTGGAGTTCGCCCAGGAGCTGCGGTCGTATGGCGCCGACGCCCTGCGCGTCACGATGGCGTTCGCCGGTCCTCCGGAGGACGACATCGACTGGGCGGACGTCTCGCCTGCCGGGTCGGCCAAGTTCCTGGCACGCGCCTGGCGGGTCGCGCACGACGTCACCAGCTCGCCCGACGTCGCCTGGAAGGACGGCGACGAGAAGCTGCGGAAGGTCACGCATCACTTCCTCGCGGAGGCTCCCGGCCTCATCGAGGCGGGCAAGTTCAATGTCGTCGTGGCACGACTCATGGAGCTCGTCAACGCGACGCGGAAGACGATCGACGCCGGGCCCGGCGCGGGCGACCCCGCCGTGCGCGAGTCCGCCGAGGTGACGGCCATGGCGCTCGACCTCTTCGCGCCCTTCACCGCCGAGGACATGTGGGCCAAGCTCGGCTACCAGCCGTCGATCTCGCTGGTGCCGTGGCGGAAGGCCGACCGGTCGCTGCTGGTCGAGGACCAGGTGACCGCGGTGGTGCAGGTCGACGGCAAGGTCCGCGACCGGCTCGAGGTGTCGCCGAAGATCTCCGGCGAGGAGCTCGAGCAGCTCGCGCGCGCGAGCGCGACCGTGCAGCGTTCCGTGGGCGACCGCGAGATCGTCAACGTCGTCGTGCGCGCCCCACGCGTGGTGAGCATCGCCACGAAGGGTTGATGCGGTTCGGGGCGGGCCCTGCGGCCCGTCCCGAACACGCTCGGAGCGCTCGGGGACGACCATCCAGTCGGACCCCGTGTCCCATCCGACGGCAGGGGGTTCCCGGATCGCGTCCCGCCCGCTTGCCTGTGCTTCCTCGGTAGCATGACCGGGTGATCGCTCTCACCCCATCAGTACGAACGCTCCGCGTGTTCCAGATCCTGTGGGTGATCGGCTTCCTGATCGGAACGACCACGCACACCGCGGATCTGATCCTCGGCGGGTTGGACGTCTACGGCGGCTTCCCGCCCGGCGTCCGGCTGTTCTGGGTGACACTCACGGTCTTGGACCCCATCACCGCTGTGCTGATCATCCTTCGACGGCGCGCCGGCATCGTGCTCGGCATCGCGGTGATCGTCGCCGACATCGCCGTGAACTGGACCGTCTTCGTTCTGCTCGGCGGTCTGTCGTGGTTCGGCGTCATCAGTCAGAGCCTGTTCGCGGTGCTCATCCTCGCCACGGCTCGCCCCCTGTGGATCTGGTTCGGGCGATCTTCGACACGAGAGCGGGCTGAGCCAGCCAGAGCGGCTTGATCGCCCTCAACGGATGGATCCGCTGCAGTCGGAGGTCGAGGGAATCGACAAGCAGACGTCCTCGATCAATGGTCGACATGCGCGGCCGATTTCTCGAGCGGGACGCGAACGCGCACGTCCTGCTCGCCCGGATCCCGCAACAGCTGGCGGAGACGCAGACGCGCGCGCTGGTATCGGCCACGGGCAGTCGACTCACGCACACCGACGATGCTTGCTGCCTCGATGACCGTGAACCCGTCCCACAGCACGAGTTTGATCAGTTCTGCTTGATTCCGAGGGAGCTCGGAGATAGCCGCCAGCACGGATTCGGTGGTGTCGTCCGTCTGCGTCGGCTGGAGCGTTTCGAGGTGTTCGCCCAGACGAGCGGTGAGTGCGTCCCTGCGATCAGAGCTGCGGCGGGCATTCGACGCCACCCGGCGTGCGACTCCGAAGAGCCACATCCGCGCCTGTACAGGGTCCGCTGGCATCCGATCGATGTGTCTCCATGCTGCGATGAAGGTCTCGCTCAGCGCATCGGCGGCGTCTGCCGGGGTCGTGACCCGTCGGCCGAGGAACGAGAGCACATCGGCCGCGTTGTCCTGGTGAAGTCTCTCGAGTCGTTCCTGGCGGGCGCGACGTTTCGCGTCGGTCACTGCGCATCCTCCGCGGTCTCGCCACAGTCGCCGGCGACGTCGATCGAGGTCCCAGTCCGCAGGAAGCCAGCCTTCTCGAATGCATCGAAGATCTTCGTCGCCATCAGGTTTCCGGCCACGGATTCCGGGGTTGCAGCTGGCGGCGGCGTGGTTCCATTTACCTCGGCGATCGTTGCCAGTTCCGTGCGTCGAGCTTGTTCGATGGCGAGCGCTGCGTCGATGTCGGCTGTGGTGATCGAAGCGACGACCCTGTCCCAGTCGTATTCGGTCAGGAAGACGCGGGCTTCTTGCGTGCGGCGATCGGCCTCAGCCGTGCTGATGTTCCGGTATTCGGGGACCACTCGCGCAACGAGCTGGCACACCGCGCCGTCCTCGCCGATGTCGAACGATCGTTGCACCGTGGCTTCGGGTGTCCAGCCGACCCAGTCGAGCACAGCCGGGGCCGCCGCCGCAGCGCTCACACCGACCGTGAAGAGTCCGGCGGTCACACCCAGGAGGCTGAGGTAGCGCTTGTATCGGGATCTCACACCGGAAGGTCGTGCTCGGGACGCAGCCTCCTGGGCTACGAAACGAGCGTACTCGGCGGCTTCCGCATCCTCTCCGAAAGCGCGCGGCGCGGATCGTTGTATCTGTGCGTCAAGATCATCCATGGAAACCCCCTCGAGTGAACACCGTCACTGATGACATGTCCGGCACCCATCGAGTCTTAACGCGTGCGGCACGAACTGCGCGCGTTGACGTTCAGCTGCTCGGCCGCCACGATGAATCGCTCCAGTAGTCTCCGCGCACGACCCAGACATCGTTGCCGAACTCCTCCGCCGACACGGTGATCGGCCTCGGATCCCACAGGGTGCCGTCCATCCGGCCACGATCGACGAGATAGATCTCCTCGAAGGCCACTCGGTCGGCGCCCGCTGGGGGTCGCACGGTGAAGAGTGACCAGCACCCGCCGTTCGCGCATTCGCTGCGCGCGCTCAGCAGCGCGGTGCCTTCCGGGAACCGCATTGCCTCTGCAGACGGGACTCCGGCGCCATCGATTCGTTCGACGTCCAGGATCATGAGCCGAAGCGGATACAGGTGCATGGAGACGTCCAGCACCAGCGCCGCGGCGATGAGGATCGCCGTCAGCCAAGCCTGTCGACGTGACTTCGCCTGCATGCTGCCCCCGTTTCACCGGCCCCCGCCGGAGACTCGACGGTAGCAGGGCTCTGCGCCGCGAGGTGGGGGCCGGGGCTGGACGTCAGGCCTCGATGCGCGTCTCAAACGCGCTCCACAGGGGCGGGCGCGGGGTGTTCGGTCCCGTGGCGACGGCGAGCGTGTGGTGCGGGGCGTCCGGGCTCGTAGCGTTCGAGGATGACCATCGAACCGGAACCCACGTCCCGCCCGGTGCCATCCACGCGTTCGTCGACGCGCCGTCTGCTCGGTGAGCTACCGCGCCCGGAGTTCCGTGCCGGGGCCGTCGTGGTGCTGGTGATCGCTGCGCTCGTGGTCGCCATCCTCGTCTCGCTGTTCAGCTCAGGCGGGGCGGTGCGGACCATCGGTGGGGCGGAGTTGTCGGCTGAGGGGAGCCCCATGCCTGTCGCGACACCGGGAGCGACCGCACCTGCCGGCTCGGCGACGGGGGAGCTCTTCATCCACGTGCTCGGAGCGGTCGCGGCCCCTGGTGTCTACCGGCTGCCGGACGGATCACGTGCGTTCGATGCGGTGGCGTCCGCCGGCGGCCTCCTACCGGAAGCGGACACCAGTGCCGTGAACCTCGCACGGTTCGTGAACGACGGCGAGCAACTGTACGTCCCGGTGGTCGGCGAGGTGCCACCTGGCGGAGGCGCGAACGGGTCGGCTGCCGGGAGTCCCTCCGGCTCGCAGCTCGTCAACGTGAACACGGCATCCGCGGCAGAACTCACCGCACTCCCGCGGATCGGAGAGGCCCTGGCCGCACGCATCGTCGCCTGGCGGGAGGCGAACGGACCGTTCGCCACCCTCGACGACCTGAGCGCGGTCGAAGGCATCGGCGCGAAGACCCTCGAGGGGCTTCGCGCGGCGGCGACGGTGTGACCGCAGACGCGGCCACCGGACCGACATCCGGGCGAGGTGAGAGCGCGATGCGGTTCCCGCGCCTGCTCATCCCGGCGGCGGTCTCCTGGGTCGGTGCGGCCGTCTGCAGCGCGGCTCCAACGCTGGCCTGGGGTGGGGTACTGGTCGCGTTCCTCGTCGCCTCCGCCTGCCTCGGGTGCAGCACGGTCGTCCGGCGTCGCCGTGCGGAGTATCGCCCGGGGGAGCGTCGGACAGGGTCTGTCGTCATCACGACACTCCTGCTGTGCGCGTGCGCCGCGGCGCTGTTCGGCATGGTCGCGGCCTCGATCGCCGCACGCGCGCCTGACCGGCAGCCGGAGGCGCTGCAAGCGCTCGGAAACGCTCCAGTGGATGCCGAGGTCGTGGTGACCGGCGACGCCGTGCCCACCGGTTCGGTCACGACGGGATCCGGCATCCGCTTCGCTGCCGACCTCGTGACGGCCAGTGGAGACCACAGCATCCTGGAGCACCTCTCGGTCCCGGTCCTCGTGTTCGCGCCGGTGCCGGCGGATCGGGCGCCGAGGATCGGCGAGCGCTGGCGCGTCGACGGCTCGCTCCGATGGAACGCGCCGGGTGATGCGCGGGCAGCGCTGCTCTTCGCACGGGAGGAACCCGAGCTGCTGGGGGAGCCGCCGGCGATCCTCGACTGGTCGGCGTCGCTCCGTTCCGGCCTCGTCGGGCTCGCGTCCACCTTGCCCGGCCCGGGTGGGGAACTGCTGCCCGGCCTCGCGATCGGCGATGTGAGTCAGGTGAGTGACGCGGTCACGGAGTCGATGCAGCGCAGTTCACTCTCGCATCTGACGGCCGTGTCCGGAGCGAACTGTGCGGTCATCGTGTGGCTCGTCAGCACCGCGGTCGCGGCACTCGGCGGCGGGCGGAAGCTCAGGATCTCTTGTGCCCTGCTGTGCCTCGTCGCCTTCGTGGTCCTCGTGACGCCCCAACCGAGCGTGCAGCGGGCGGCTCTCATGGCCGCCTTCGTCCTGGTGGTGGGCGGCTTCGGGCGGCCGATCAGGGGCCTCGCCGCGCTGTCGTTGGCGGTGGTCGTCCTCCTCGTCGCCGACCCTTGGCTGGCCGGGCAGTACGGGTTCGGGCTCTCGGTGCTCGCCACCAGTGGTCTGCTGCTCCTGAGCGGACCCCTCACGGACCTGCTGGGCAGGTGGCTGCCGCGAGGGATCGCGGCCCTCATCGCGATCCCGGCAGCCGCCCAGCTCGCCTGCCAGCCGATGCTCGTCCTCCTCGACCCCGCGATCCAGCTCGGCGGTGTCCCCGCGAACCTGCTCGCGGGCCCGGCCGCAGCGCCCGCGACCATGCTCGGGCTGCTCGCCTGCCTGCTGGTCCCGTTCGCACCACCACTCGCATGGCTCGTCGCGTGGCTCGGGTGGGTGCCGGCGACCTGGATCGCAGCGGTGGCCCGGTGGTTCGAGGGCGTCCCTGCTGCGCGGGTGCCGTGGCCGGAGGGGCCGCTGGGCGTCGTGCTCGTCACCGTGCCGACCGTCTTGATCGCCACGCTCCTGCTGTTCCGTCGGGACCTGCCCCCGAGGTGGTCGAGGACGATCGGGGTGGCGGTGGTCGTGGCGCTCGTGGCACTGTGCGGTCGGGCGGTCGGGGACGGACTCGGGCCGGCCCTGCACCGGCCGGGCGACTGGATCGTGGCCGCCTGCGACGTCGGTCAGGGAGACGCGGTCCTCCTGCGACAGGGCGGCGCCACCGCCCTGGTCGACGTCGGGCCTGACCCCGAACCGCTCCGCGCGTGCTTGGACGAACTCGGGGTGTCTCGCATCGAACTGCTCGTCCTCACCCATTACGACCTCGACCACGTCGGAGGCCTCGACGCGGTCGTCGGCAGGGTCGACGAGGTGCTGCTCGGGCCGGTCGACGACCCGGAGGACGAGCGCATCGCCCGAGTGCTCCGAGCGGCCGGTGCGGAGGTGCGACAGGCCGGCGCCGGGGACCAGGGGGTGCTGGGGGTCCCGGAGAGCGCGGCACCGTGGCGCGTCCTGTGGCCGGACCCCGCGGCAGGTGGCGTCGAACCGGGGAACGACGCGAGCGTGGTGGTCCGATTCGACCTCCTCGCCGCATCGGTGCTGCTGCTCGGCGACCTCGGCGAGGAAGCGCAGGACCGGCTGCTCGGTCGGCACGCGCTCGGGGACGCGGTCGACATCGTCAAGGTGTCGCATCACGGTTCCGCCGATCAGAGTGACCGCTTGGCGCGCCGGGTGGGCGCGACGGTTGCGCTCGTCTCCGTCGGGGCCGACAACGGCTACGGGCATCCGACGCGTTCAGCGCTCGAGCTGTACGAGGCCACCGGGGCCGAGGTCCTCCGCACGGACGAGTCGGGCATCATCGTCCTCGGCCCGGGCGACGACGGCGGGTTCCGCGTGTGGTCGGAGCGCGGCGGGTGAGCTGCCGTCCCCGACCCGTCTGGCGTCGGCGGTCGCCGGTAGACTCGGACGGTCGAGAGGAGCCGCTGTGGCTGCACCACGTTCCGCCGGTCGCGGCAAGGCCAAGACGGCGGCCAAGGCCTCGGCGGCGATCCCGCAGCTCGGCTGGTCCGAGATCCGCCCGGCGCCGATCGTGTTGGTGTCCGGCACGGAGTCCTTCCTCGCCGACCGGGCGATCCGTCGGCTGCGCGACTTCCTCGTCTCCGAAGACCCCTCGCTCGAGGTCAACGACGTCGCCGCCGACAGCTACGCCCCGGGGGAGCTGCTCACGGTCGCGAGCCCGTCGCTCTTCGGTGAGCCCCGGCTCGTCCGCGTCAGCCAGGTCGAAAAGTGTTCCGACCAGTTCCTCACCGAAGCCATCCGGTATCTCGAAGCACCGCCGGAGGGCGCCTACCTCGTGCTGAGGCACAACGGAGGCGTGCGCGGCAAGAAGCTGCTCGACGCCATCCGCTCAGGCACCGGTGGCGGTGTCGAGATCGTCTGCACCGAACTCAAGCGGGACAGCGACAAGGCCGACTTCGCCGCGGCTGAGTTCAAGACGGCGGGTCGTCGCATCACGCCCCAGGCGCTCCGTGCACTCGTCGGCGCCTTCTCCGACGACCTCGCCGAGCTCGCTGCCGCGTGCAGTCAGCTCATAGCCGACGCGTCGGAGGAGATCACCGAGCAGACGGTCAACAAGTACTACGGCGGTCGTCTCGAGACGAGCGCGTTCGACGTCGCCGACGCCGCGATCGCCGGACGACACGGGGAAGCGCTGCTCGCCCTGCGGCAGGCGCTCGACTCGGGTGCCGACCCCGTGCCGATCGTCGCCGCGTTCGCGATGAAGATCCGCACGATGGCCAAGGTGTCGTCGGCACGCGGCGGGTCCGGGCAGATCGCGCAGCAGTTCGGCCTCGCGCCGTGGCAGGTCGACCGCGCCCGTCGGGACCTGTCCGGCTGGACGGACGCCGGCATCGGCCGCGTAGTGCAGATGCTCGCCGAGACCGACGCCGGCGTGAAGGGCGCGAGCCGCGACCCGGTGTTCGCGCTCGAGCGGCTCGTCGGCGTCATCGCGGCACGCGGGGTCGATCTGTCGGAGCGGTAGCCCGCCGACCAGGCCGTGGTGGCGGGCGGGATGCCCTTCGACAAGCTCAGGGACCCGTTTGCGCTCAGGGACCCGTTTGCGCTCAGGGACCCCGTTTGCGCTCAGGGACCGCTGTGTACTCAGGGAACGGAATGCCCCGGGAACGCGAAAGGCCCCGCACGTTCCGAGGAACGCCGGGGCCTTGCAGCTGGTGTCGCTTAGAGCGCGTTGACCTGCTTGGCGATGGCCGACTTGCGGTTCGCTGCCTGGTTCTCGTGGATGACGCCCTTGCTCACGGCCTTGTCGAGCTTCTTCGAGGCGAGCTTGAGTGCGGACTCAGCCTGAGCCTTGTCGCCGGCGACGACGGCCTCACGGGTTGCGCGGATGGCGGTCTTCAGCTGGCTCTTGACGGCCTTGTTGCGCTCGTTGGCCTTCTTGTTGGTGCCGATGCGCTTGATCTGCGACTTGATGTTTGCCACGTTGGGTCAACTTTCGGTTCGAGGAAATGATGTTCGGTGCCGTCGGACGGAAGAGGGCGTCTTCAAGCGAGTTCTCGTGTGGTCTCAACTCACACGCAAGCCAACAGGCAACAATACCAGTCGGGCTGAGTTCTGGCAATCCAGGGTACCGCAGCGCGGGTGCTCCCCGCCGTGGGACAATGAGGGTTGCCCGATTCCACCCCTGACCCCGAGGAACGCGTGAGCCCCCAAGCAGTGAAGGCCCTCGAGCCGGCATCGACCGACCCGGCGTTCATCCGGAACTTCTGCATCATCGCCCACATCGACCACGGCAAGTCGACCCTGGCGGACCGCATGCTGCAGATCACCGGCGTCGTCTCGGACCGCGACATGCGGGCGCAGTACCTCGACCGCATGGACATCGAGCGCGAGCGCGGCATCACCATCAAGAGCCAGGCCGTGCGCATGCCGTGGTCGCTCAACGGCGAGACCTTCGCGCTCAACATGATCGACACCCCCGGGCACGTCGACTTCACCTACGAGGTCTCGCGGTCGCTCGCCGCCTGCGAGGGCGCGATCCTCCTCGTCGACGCCGCACAGGGCATCGAGGCGCAGACACTCGCGAACCTCTACCTCGCCCTCGAGAACGACCTCGAGATCATCCCGGTGCTCAACAAGATCGACCTCCCGGCGGCAGACCCCGACAAGTACGCGAAGGAGCTCGCGAGCCTCATCGGCGGCAAGCCCGAAGACGTCCTGCGGGTGTCCGGCAAGACCGGCATGGGTGTCGAGGACCTCCTCGACCGCGTCGTCGGCCGCATCCCGAACCCCGTGGGCGACCCGGACGCACCCACGCGCGCCATGATCTTCGACTCCGTCTACGACACCTACCGCGGCGTCGTCACCTACGTCCGCATGATCGACGGCCAGCTGAGTCCGCGCGAGCGCATCCAGATGATGTCGACGCGCGCGGTGCACGACCTTCTCGAGATCGGCGTCAGCTCGCCTGAGCCGACGCCCACGAAGGGCCTCGGCGTCGGTGAGGTGGGCTACCTCATCACCGGCGTGAAGGACGTCCGGCAGTCGAAGGTCGGCGACACCGTCACGACCGCGGTGAAACCGGCGACCGACGCCCTCCCGGGCTACACCGACCCGAAGCCGATGGTCTTCTCCGGTCTGTACCCGATCGACGGCAGCGACTACCCGATCCTGCGCGACGCGCTCGACAAGCTGAAGCTCTCCGACGCCTCGCTCAACTACGAGCCGGAGACCTCCGTCGCCCTCGGCTTCGGGTTCCGCGTCGGCTTCCTCGGCCTCCTGCACCTCGAGATCGTGACCGAGCGGTTGCAGCGCGAGTTCGACCTCGACCTCATCGCCACGGCACCGTCGGTCACCTACGAGGTGAAGACGGAGGACAAGCAGGTCGTCACCGTCACGAACCCGAGCGAGTTCCCCTCCGGCAAGATCCTCGAGGTGTCGGAGCCGATGGTCAAGGTGGGCATCCTCGCCCCCAAGGACTACGTCGGCACCATCATGGAGCTCTGCCAGAGCCGCCGCGGCGCCCTGCTCGGCATGGAGTACCTCGGCGAGGACCGCGTCGAGCTGCGGTACACGATGCCGCTCGGTGAGATCGTGTTCGACTTCTTCGACCACCTGAAGAGCCGCACGCAGGGGTACGCGTCGCTCGACTACGAGCCCTCCGGCCAGCAGGCCGCGGATCTCGTGAAGGTCGACATCCTGCTGCAGGGCGACCAGGTCGACGCGTTCAGCGCCATCGTCCACCGCGAAAAGGCGTACGCCTACGGTGTGCTCATGACCGAGCGCCTGAAGAAGCTCATCCCGCGCCAGCAGTTCGAGGTGCCGATCCAGGCCGCCATCGGTGCGCGGATCATCGCCCGCGAGTCGGTCCGTGCCATGCGCAAGGACGTCCTGGCCAAGTGCTACGGCGGTGACATCACCCGCAAGCGCAAGCTCCTCGAGAAGCAGAAGGAGGGCAAGAAGCGGATGAAGATGGTCGGCAAGGTCGAGGTGCCTCAGGAGGCGTTCATCGCAGCGCTCTCCGGGGACGTGGAGACGAAGGACAAGAAGTGAACGCACGACGCAGTTCGTTCGAGGACGAAGCGGTCGACTACGCGGCCGTCGGTGCCACCCAGCGGACCGACCTCATGCAGTACCCGCCGGAAGGCTACGTGCCGTCGGAGGACGAGTTCCGCCTCGGGAGCGGTGAGGAGCGGTTCGCCCTCGCGAGCAGCGCCCTCCTCACCTGGGGACTGCACCGCTCGAGCGGCGTGGAGATCTCCGAGGTGCACCCGGGGACGGGCGTGCAGTACGGCGGCATCGCCTTCGCCGAGGACGGTACGCCGCTGGAGCCCATCGAGACGCACGAGGAACAACGCTTCGCCGAGGACGGCACGCCGTTCATCACGCCGGGCACGACGGTCGTCTTCGCCGGCACCGTCGGCGGGGAACCGCTCGTCGGGCCGCATCGCGTCATCTCCGTCACCGAAGAGCCGGGTCATGTGAGCCTCGCCATCGGCACCATGGAGGGCGATCCGGAGAGCGGCGAGCAGTCCTTCACGATCGAGCAGCGCGAGGACGACTCCGTCTGGATCGTCGTGCGCTCGTTCTTCCGCCCGACGAAGGGTGCCGCGAAGCTCGTCGGCTCCAAGCGCCGCCGCAAGACCATGAACGACGCCTACCTCCGCGCACTCCTGCCGTCGCGCGGCGTCTGAGCGACGGACCGTGCCGAGCGCCCTCCCACTCGCCGATCCGGCCCCGTCCGACGGACTCCTCCCGGAGACGGCGGCCGTCGGTGCCCACGAGCGCAACTTCGGGGTCTACCTGCATGTGCCGTTCTGCCGGGTCAGATGCGGCTACTGCGACTTCAACACCTACACGGCGACCGAGCTCCGCGGCGCGAAGCAGTCGGACTACGCCGACGAGGCGGTCGCGGAACTCCGCTTCGGCAAGTCCGTCCTGGCGTCGTCGGCCGTCCCCGACCGGCCGGTCTCGACCGTGTTCTTCGGTGGCGGGACGCCGACCCTCCTCCCCGCTGACGACCTGGTCCGGATGCTCCGTGGCGTGACGGACAACTTCGACCTCGCGCCCGGCGCTGAAGTGACGACCGAGGCCAACCCCGACTCCGTCGACGCCGCCTACCTCCGCACGCTCGCCGAAGCCGGATTCACCCGGGTGTCCTTCGGGATGCAGTCCGCGGTGCCGAGTGTGCTCGCCACCCTCGAGCGCACGCACGATCCGGCCCGGGTGCCGCTCGTCGTGCAGTGGGCTCGCGAGGCCGGCCTCGGCGTCAGCCTGGACCTCATCTACGGGACGCCGGGGGAGACCCTGGCCGACTGGCGCGTCTCACTCGAGACGGCGATCGCCTGCGCTCCGGACCACGTGTCGGCTTATTCGCTCATCGTCGAACCAGGGACGAAACTCGCGCGCCAGATCCGCTCGGGCGTGGTGGGGACCCCCGACGAAGACCTGCAGGCCGATATGTACGAGCTCGCCGACGATCTCCTCACCGAGGCCGGCTACGGCTGGTACGAGGTCAGCAACTGGGCGA
This sequence comes from Plantibacter sp. CFBP 13570, assembly GCF_014841395.1. NCBI lineage: Bacteria > Bacillati > Actinomycetota > Actinomycetes > Micrococcales > Microbacteriaceae > Plantibacter > Plantibacter sp. CFBP 13570. The sequence goes on from NZ_JACYTW010000070.1 coordinate 15,794, forward strand.
CGGACGACACGCACCGCTCCCGGCACAACCTCTCCTACTGGACCGGCGAGGACTGGTGGGGTGTCGGCCCGGGCTCGCACAGTCACGTCGGCGGGGTGCGCTGGTGGAACGTCAAGCACCCGGCGGCCTACGCCCAGCGGATCGCGGCGGGGGAGTCCCCGGCCGCCGGCCGGGAGACCCTGGACGACGAGACCCGGGAGCTCGAACGCATCCTGCTGCTCACCCGCACGCGGGACGGCATCCCGATCCGGACGCTCGCCCCCGAGGCTCGCACGGCCGTCGCCGGGCTCATCGCCGAGGAACTGGTCGACGCACGGCAGGCCCTGCTCGGACGGCTGGAGCTCACGCGCCGCGGACGGCTCCTCGCCGACGCGGTCGTCCGCCGTCTGGTCGGCGACTGACCCTGCCCGAGGCGCAGAACAGCCCCGCCCGGCGGACCGGACGGGGCTGTTCTCGTGCGACTCGACGGATCAGGCCTTGATGAACTGGATCGTGAGCGGGTAGCTGTACAGCTCGCCCTTGTTCGCCTTGATCGCGGCGATGATGCTGAACACGATCACCACGACGTAGACGGCGATGATGATGAACAGACCCACGACGACGATCGTCAGGATCGAGCCGACCACGAGCGCGATCAGCATCGTCAGCTGGAAGTTCAGCGCGGTGAGCGTGTGCGCCTTGATGAACGGGCCGCGGTCCTTGAGGACCAGGTAGCCGATCAGCGGCGGGATGAATCCGAAGAAGATCCCACCGATGTGGATGAGCGTCGACCAGAGCTTCTCGTCCGACGGGCTCATGGGCTGAGCGGCGGCGTACGGCTGCTGGTACTGCGGGGCGCCTGCGGGCGGCGGCGGGTAGGAGCCGGCAGCGGGCGGCGGCGGCGCGTAGCCACCG
>NZ_JACYTW010000071.1:0-15401 GCF_014841395.1 Plantibacter sp. CFBP 13570
GTGCGCGCGACCCCGAGCCCGACCATCGAGCTCGCTCCGCACACGGTGCTCGGCGACACCGGTGCGGCAGGCGCGACGTTCGCGATCGGGCTCGCCGCGGCCTGGCTGCAGCGCGCTCCGCGCTCCGTCGACGGGACGGCGCCGAACGTCTGGGTGCTCGCAGCCGACCCGAGCGGCCACCTCGGGATCGCCGTGCTGACACAAATCGACCGGGGTTCGGCGTGAGCCGCGACGGCACAGGCACCGGTCGGAACGTCGTCGTCGTCGTCGCTCGCTCGGCGGTCGACGCCGGTCGCGACCACGTCGACCCACTGGTCCGGACGGCCGCCCGCCTCCTCACCGGGCGGGACCCCGGGCCGACCGAGGTCGTCCGACGAGCCGGTCGTCGGCCGATCCTCAGCACCGCCGACCGCCCCACGCACGTGTCGGTCTCGCACTCCGGTGGCCTGACGGCCGTCGCCGTGTCGCGCTCGCCCGTCGGCGTCGACATCGAGCAGCTCCGCCCGATCGCCGATGCCCACCGCATCGCGCGACACCTCGCCGGCTGCCTGGACGATCTCGGTGCGCGGACAGGCTCGCACGACCTCATCCGCGGCTGGACCCGCTACGAAGCGGTCACCAAGGCCCTCGGCTGCGGCTTGACGATCGCCCCTGAGGAACTGCTCATCGACCGGACGGGGACGGTGCGGTGGCGCGGCGTCGCCCTGCCCCTCACCGTGTGGTCGACCTGGCTCGACCCTCCGGTGGGCGACCGCGCCGGTCCGCCGCTGGCGGTGAGCGTCGCGACCCGGCCGTGCGGCCGGACGTCCGTCGTCACCGCCCCCCCTCCTCTCAGCAGCACCCCACCCCTCGATTGATTGGAACCGCCATGACCACCACCATCGACCGCGAAGAACTCCGCACGCTCGTTGCGACGACCCTCGACATCGACGTCACCGAAGTGACCGATACCGCCTCATTCACGGACGAGCTCGACGTCGACTCGCTCATGGCCCTGGAGGTCATGGTCGTCCTCGAACGTCGTTTCCAGGTCAAGCTGGACGAGCATCGCCTGGCCGAGATCACCTCGCTGCTCAGCGCTGAGCGGCTCCTGCGCGAGGCGCTGGAGGCGGGTGCTGCTCGATGAGCGTCGTGGACGCGCCCACCACCGACTGGCCGGTGCAATCCGCCTGCTTTCCTGCGCAACACCCCGTGTTCACGGGCCACTACCCCGACTTCCCGATCGTCCCGGGCGTCCTGCTGGTCGAACAGGCTGCGGAGGCGGTCGCCGCCGCCGGCGTCCCGGTGGGCCTGTGGACGGGCGTGCACCGCGCCCGGTTCCAGCAGGCCGTTCGCCCCGACGACCAGGTGTCCACCCGGATCTTCGACGTGTCGACCAGTCGTGACGGGGTGCGGGTCCGGGTGGTCTCGACGGTCCGGGACCGTCAGGTGTGCTCGGCGACCCTCGGGTTCACCGGGCCGCCCGGCGGCATGGACCCGTGCGTCACCTCCGTCTCGACGGATGACGGGCGGCTCCGTTCGCACACCGCCCCCTCGGTCAACGTCGACACGCTCGGCAGCGTCACCGAACTACTCCCCCACCGCCAGCCGATCCTCCTCGTCGACCGCGTGGAGTACCTCGCGCCGGGGTCCTCCATCTCGACCCGGAAGGCCGTCTCAGCGAACGAGGGGCTGCTCCGCGACCGCCCGACCACGGCGCTGCTGCCGTGGAGCCTGCTCGTGGAGTCCTGGTGCCAGTCCGCGGCCCTCCTCGTCGTCGCGGGCGACATCGACCAGGACAGCGGAGCGCGCGACCCCGGCGGTGAGCGCGTCATGCTCTTCGGCGGCATGCGCGACGTCCACTTCGACCGCGCGGCCCGCCCCGGCGACCTGCTGGTCCACGATGCGTTCCTCGACCGCTCGGTGCCGGGCACGGCCGTGCTGAGCGGGCACAGCCTTGTTAACGGTCGGATTGCGCTCACCGTCGGCGGAATCACGCTCGCAGAACGGGCGCCGTCCGCCGTCGCAGCGGCCGGAGACCTCCACACCGCCGGCGGTACGCGGTGACCGGCGGTCGCGCGGGTGACGAGCGGCCGGTGGCGATCGTCACCGGGGGGTCCCGGGGCATCGGTGCGGCGATCGTGCGGCGCCTCGCCACGGACGGCTTCGCCGTTGCCTTCTGCTCACGAAGCGCGTCGGACGACGCTACCGCCCTCCTCGCGCACCTCGAGGAAGCAGGTGCGGGTGGCCTCCATCGGATCGTGGACGTCACCGACGGCTCCACCGTCCAGGGTTTCGTCGAGGAGGCGGTGGAGGTCCTCGGCGCCCCCTCGGCGGTCGTGGCGTGCGCCGGGATCACCCGCGACCATCCGCTCGCCCTCCTCGGAGAGGAGCAGTGGCGGGAGGTCATCGACACCAATCTGACCGGCGCCTACCACCTGTGTCGAGCCGTCACGCTCCCCCTGCTGCGGCGCCGCGCGGGTTCAATCGTCCTCATCGGTTCCGTCGCCGGCACATACGGCAATGCCGGGCAGTCCAACTACGCGGCCTCGAAGGCGGGTCTGGAGGGCCTGGGACGATCGCTGGCGAAGGAACTTGCCGGGAGGGGCATCCGGATCAACGTCGCCGCGCCGGGCTTCATCGAGACCGACATGACGGCCGTCCTCGATCCGAAGGTGCGCGAGCGGGCGAGGACCGCGATCCCCATGGGGAGGTTCGGCTCCCCCGAGGACGTCGCCGACCTCGTGGCCTTCCTCGTCTCCGATCGGTCTACGTACGTGACCGGTCAGGTGCTCGGTGTGAATGGCGGGCTGACACTGTGAGCGCCGGCCCGCCGAGTCTGCGCTGGTACGCCTCGATCAGGAGCCCCTATTCTTGGCTCGCCCTGCACGACACCGCCACCCGGTGCCCGCAGCTGCTCGACCGCGCCGAGCTGCGCGTGTTCTTCGAGCCTGATGACGCCCGCCACGGCCCGGCGGCGGAACGGGCCGCGCGCTTCCACTACACGCCCATGAGCCGAGTGAAACACCGCTACATCCTCCGGGATGTCGCGCGGCTCGCAGCCGACCGCGGGCTGCGGGTGACCTGGCCAGTCGACACCAACGCCCAATGGGAGGTGTCGGCGATCGCCCTCGCCGCGACGCTCCGCGCGGATCAGCAGCTCGGGAAACGCCTCGCATACGCGCTCTCGACGGCGCGCTGGCAGCACGGCGTCGACGTGCACGAGGAGACCCAGGTGGCGGAGGTGCTCCGAACCTGCGACCTGGACCCGGCCCTCGCGGTCCTGCACGCCACGGACGAGGGCTCTGAGCTCGGTCGTACGCTCCTCACCGAGCTCGACCGGGACGGCGTCTTCGGCGTGCCGCTCGTGATCGTCGGACGGGAGCCGTTCTGGGGGATCGACCGGCTGACCGCGGCAGCGGCGGCGGCCGGTCTGACCGGCTCGCCGTCGATCGATCCGGACGGTGACCCGGGCCCCAAGCCTCAGGGCACTGAGAGCGGCGAGGATGCCGCCGACGACCATGCGGGCGGTTGTGGATGATCACGGACCATTGGTATGTTAAATGTAACATTGGAGGTGTGATGCAGATCAACGACGCGTCGCGCGGCGAGGCCGCGATGATCCGTCTCGTGGCACGGTTCGCCGCCTTCGCGCTCCTGCATCCACGGCGCCGACCGCCACATCGTCGGCCCAGCGACCACGGGGTGGCCGACTGGCGTTCGATCTCGGTGGTCACGGACCGCGGACGGCTCGACGGCTGGCTGCTGCACGGCCGACGCGATCGACTCGCCCTGGTCGGGCATGGCATCGGACTGTCCCGATCCGCCTCGCTCGACCAGGCCATGCACCTCCACCGCCGCGGCTACACCGTCCTCCTCTTCGACCTCCGCAACCACGGCCGGTCGCACCGTGACCCCTCCGGGACAGGCATCGCCGACCGCTTCACCACCGACATCGAGCAGGCGGCTCAGACCCTGCGGGCCGACCACGGCTCCACCGATGCGCTCCTCCTCGTCCTCGGCACCTCCTTCTCCACCTTCCCGAGTCTGGCGGCCGTAGCGCGTGGCTCCGCCCGGATCGACGCACTCGTCTGTGACAGCGGACCGGGGCTCACGCTCGACTCCCTGTTCACCGGCTTCTTCCGCGCGGGGTTCGGCCCGCGCGTCCCCGGTTTCCGCAGCCCGGAACGACGGGCGGCGCTGTACCGGGCGATCGCCAGTGACGCGGTCCGACGTCTCGGTTCTTCCTGGCCCCCCGAACCCGCGAAGGGCGATCTCGCGCGGACGCCGATGCTGTTCATCACCGGCTCCACGGACGACATCATGCCGCCGAGCGAAGTACGACGATTGACCGACCGCTACGACACGGCTCAGCTGGTCACCCTCGACTGCGGCCACCTGCGCGGCAACAAGGACCAGCGCGAGCGCTACTACACCGAGCTCGACGCCTTCCTCACCGCGGTCGAGACCGTCCACACGGACCGCGGCGCCCCGTGAGTGCTCGTGGCCCCGACCTCCCGCAGCGCGCCCCCTGGCACTGGTGCGGAGCCTTGCCCGAGGGGACGGCCGTTCCGCGACCGCGCAACCCGCTCGTCCAGCGCGGCGCCGAGCAGCGTTGGACGAGGGCGGTCTGGGCGGCGGCCACACCGGCGACCGCCTTCGCGTGGCTCTGCCAGCTCCGGGTCGCCCCGTACAGCTACGATTTGCTCGACAACGGCGGACGGCGCAGTCCCCGCACGCGGAACCCGGAGCTCCTCGCCGTGCGGACGGGCGATCCGGTGATGACCATCTTCACCACGACCGCCGTTGAGCCGGGACGGTCCATCGCCGTCCGCATGAACCCGGGCGTTGCGACGTTGCTGTTCGGGGCGATCGAGCTCCGGTACACCACGATCCCAGCCGGAGCGGGGGTCTGGCTCCTCGCGGAGATGCTCGTCCCGCCCACCCCTGGACCCTTCGGGCGAGTCCGGCGGACAATCCTGGCCTGGGGCGACTTCGTGATGATGCGGAAGCAGCTGCTCGTGCTCGCTCACCTCGCCGCAGCGGAGGACGCCGCCACCTGAGGAGCACCTTCCGCGGCACTGAGTGCGATGAGCTGCGACCTCGACGCGATGCGCAGCCGACGGTAGACGCCGGTGAGGCGGAGCTCGACGGTGCGTAGTGAGACATGGAGCTGGTTCGCGATCTCCCGATTGCGATACCCGGCCGCCACCAGATCCACGATTTCGCGCTGCACGTCATTCAGATCCCCGAGCGCCCCGGGAACCTTCGGCTGATCGGCCGCGACGTAACGGTTCTCGACCAGTTCGACCCAGGTCATGAGCCCTTGGGCCTCGAACTCCGCCACCGCGAGGACGGCCGACTCTCGAGCCCTGGACGGGAAGCCGCTTCGCTCGAACAGGAACGCGGAGACAGCCAGGGTTCGCGCCAGCTCATACGGCGAGTCCTCGGCTCGGAACCGGTCGACAAGGTTGGCACAGGCCTCGTTCGCGTCATCACCCCGGAGTGCGAGCACCCTCGACCGGGCGAGAGCGAGCTCGGCCCACCGACTCGGGAACGCCTCGCAGGAAGCTTGGAACTGTTCGAGTTCGCGCTTGACGGCCGCGGTGTCACCAATCATCGCCGCAACCTCAATGACGTCCGGCGACAGACGAAGGAGTTCTGGATTGCGCGCGTTCGACGACGCAGCCTGCATGCGGCGCAGCTCATCCAAGACCTCAACTGTCGGCTCCACATAGGCGCGACGGACGGCGCGCCTCGCGTCAAGGTAAAATCGAAAGGGGAGAGTGGTGACGTCGCCGGTCAAGACTCGACCGCGGCGGTAACAGCGCTCAGCTAACGCCGCATTACCTCGCTCCGCCCAGAACCACGACGCGAGGAACGCCCATCGCGGCTCCTCATGCGGCCGCTCGGGGTACTCGGAGAGGTGCTCGTTGATGAGGCCGAGAGCTGCGCGCATCCGCCCCGCCCGGATCTCATTACAAACGGTATACGTGACCGCAGTGCGACCCATCATTCCCGCTCGGGGATCGCGTTGCGCGCCTACTCGGAGGAACGTCCGGCGCGCGTCGTCGAACCGGCCCAGATGAGACTGCCTCACCGCGTCGATGAGGAGGAGCCGCGGATCAGGTGGCCGCGCCGTCGGGGTGCCGGGCGCAGAGGCCGACCGGAATCCCGGGTGTGTCGGCCTCGACCCGCCGTCAGGACTGAAAGATAGACAATGCTCGCCACCCAGGACTCCGATAAGCGCCACACCAGCCTGCGTCAGAGCATGGGCGTCCGGGCGATTGATATCCCGAGAGCCGCCCGTCGCTGCAGCGTACGCATATGTGGTTCGCTCTGCGACCGCCATAGCGGAACGCAAGTGCCGTGCGGCGCTGTCCAGCTCCCACCGTTCGAGGTGCCCGAGGGCGACGAGTTCGTGTAGCCGGACGGTCGCCGCCGGGGCCACGCTCTCGTAACGCTCGGTGACTTCAAGCAGCGGCTCCGACCTCATCGCGCCTACTCGCTGGAACTGCGCGACCGCTCGGACCCAGGCGAGCAGGAGCGCTGCTTCGCCTCGAATCCGTCGGCCGCTCCGGCTCGCCAGGATTGCGTATCGATCAGCGTGCCCGAGTTCATAGCGCAAAGCGAATGCTTCAGCGACTCTGGCCATCGCGAGCGCATCGAGCCCGAATCGCGCGCCGAGCAGCGCCCCGCGCTCGACGAGTTCGACAGCGAGACGCACATCCTCACCACTGAGGAGAACTGCCCTCGACCACCGGAGCATCTTGGCGACCTCGGCAGCACACGGCCTCACGAAACTCCGATGCCACACCTGCATCGCGCCCCGTTCGAGTACTGCAAGGCGCTCATGTAACTGCTCACGGTCGGCAGGGCGAAGCGCTTGATATACGGCGGCGCGCCGGTGCAGTTGCCTGAAGCGGACAGTAGACCCACTCGAGACCAGCAGTCCGCCCTCGATGAGTGGCGCAAGGAGTGTGTCGACATTTGAGAACAGCTCGTCGAGTGCAGTCCGAGAAACCTCCCACGCACTGGAAACGATCTCGAGGAACAGCCGCTCGCCGCTCGAACACTCAGGTAGCTCTCGAAGCACCCGGACGGCGGCCGGGGCAGGCAAGAGCTCGGGGAAAGCGACCGCGCATGTGCCGGTGCGTTGTCCCTCCGTGAGACTGTGACAAATCGCCACCGCCAGCCCGGCGCTGCCCGACGCCACCAGCGAGATCGTCGGGGCGACGACTGGCCCGGTTGCGCCCAGCTCCTGTTCGACGATGTCGTTGATGACCGATGTCGGCAGTGGCACCATCATCTCAGTCGGTATTCCGTCGAACGACAAATCATCGGGCTCTTGCGAGCAGGTGAGGACTACTTGGAGCCCAGGTCGCACCAGTCGGCGGAGAACATACGCGAGCACCTGTTGGCTGAGTAGATCGAAGCAGTCAACGTCGTCGATTAGGAGAAGGAGTTCGCGTGTGTCGATTCCGCGGAGCACTGCAAGCAAATTGCGTGCAATGCTGACTGGATTCCGATCGCCGAGAAGCATCGACTCGAGCCGGTCGGCCTGCTCTAGCCCGAAGAGTGTGCTCATCCCCGCGACGCACGCCGAGAGTCCCGAAAGGGGGATGTCCACCTCGTGACGCGAGGCGGTGACCAACGCGGCAGTTGCTGGGGAGTGAGCGGCTAGCTCGTTCAGTAACCAGCTCTTACCGAATCCGAACGGAGCAATCACCAGCAGAACCTGAGGCGTACGGCGCTCAACGACCTCGAGGAGGCGCTGGAACTCTTCAGTTCGGGCGTCGTAGCCCCGCGGGGGTGTCCAAATCGGGCCCACCCTTACCCCCGCGACAATCGTGCAAGTCGTATGACCTACTCACACGAGTATACATGTGAAATATTACTCGTGGAGCGAGAAGGAGCGGACGGGATGGAGCGGGCTACGCGCGCAGCTCGAGCGTGCAGCACTTCACGCCGCCGCCGCCGAGCAGCAGCTCGGACAGGTCGACGCCGATCGGCGTGTAGCCGCGCTCGCGCAGCTGACGCTCGAACCCGACGGCCCGCGCGGCGATGACGACCTCGCGACCGTTCGAGATCGAGTTGAGGCCGAGGACGGCTGCGTCCTCGGTGCTCACGTGGATCGCGTCGGGGTAACGCTGCTCGAGGATGCGGTTGCTCGCCTCGTCGAACGCGGTCGGCAGGTAGGCGATGTTCGCGGGCGAGCCGTCGGCGGGAGCCACCGGGTCGAGCACGGCGATCGCGGTGTCGAGGTGGTAGAAACTCGGGTTCACGAGGTTGAGGGTCACGACCTCGCGGTCGAAGATCCGACGCACCTCGTCGTGGCTGCGGGGATCGGTGCGGAACCCGGTCCCGGCGAGGATGGTGTCGCCGACGAGCATGATGTCGCCCTCACCCTCGTTCACGAACTCGGGGCGCTCGACGCGGAAGCCGTTCGCCTCGAACCAGTCCATGTAGGCCGGCCCCTCGGGGATGCGCTCCTCGTAGGTGAACTTCGCCCCGTAGGCGATGCCGTCGAGGGTGAAGCCGCCGTTCGCCGCGAACACCATGTCCGGCAGGCCGTCGAGCGGGTCGATGAGGTCGATCCGGTGGCCGAGATCGAGGTAGGCCTGGTGCAGCTGTTCCCACTGCGACACCGCGAGCGAGGTGTCGGTCGGGTCGTCCGGGTTCATCCAGGGGTTGATCCGGTAGCTGACGGTGAAGCGGTCCGGCCGGCACATGAGGTACCGGCGGCGGTTCGGGACGCGGGTGCCGGTCGTGGCGTCCTGCGTGGTGGGGGTGGGGTGGTTGAGCGTCGACGACACGTCGGCCTCCAAACGAGCGAGGGTCGGCGGACGAGGTCCAGGGGCCCGGGGGCACGCCACGTTCATCATTGCATGCGATTCGCAGCGTTTTCGCGGAGTTTGGCGCAGGAATGCTGCGAAGTGGCAGCTTTTCGCGCAATGATTGCGCTTACACTGAGTCTCATGGACAACCTCGACCGCGGCATCATCGACCTGCTCCGACAGAACTCACGCGCCGGCTACGGCGACATCGGCACGGTCGTGGGCTTGTCGGCCTCAGCGGTGAAGCGACGCGTCGACCGCCTCGTCGCCGACGGGGTCATCCAGTCGTTCACGATCCAGGTCGACCCCACGGTCGACGGCATGCAGACAGAAGCCTACGTCGAACTCTTCTGCCGCGGCACCGTGTCCCCCAACGAGCTGCTGCGGATCCTGTCGGGCGTCCCGGAGGTCGTCGACGCGGGCACCGTCACCGGGAGTGCCGACGCCATCGTGCACATGCGTGCCCGCAACATCCCAGCCCTCGAGGACGCCCTGGAGAAGGTGCGGATCGCCCCCAACGTCGACCACACCCGCAGCGCGATCGTCCTCACCCGCCTCATCCACCGCCACATCGACTGACCCCTCCCCTGCTCGCGAACTGTCACCACAGCACAGTGCGGCTCGTCCGAAGTCGCCATTCGTGACCGTTCGCGGGCAGGATGGGCGGATGGAGTGGACGATTCAGACGGGGACCAGTGTGTTCGAGCAATTGCGGACGCAGGTGATCGAGGCCGTCCGCGACGGACGACTGGCGACCGGGGCGAAGCTCCCGACGGTGCGCGGGCTGGCCGACGAGCTGGGGATCGCACCGAACACCGTCGCCAAGGCGTACCGGCTCCTCGAGACCGACGGGGTCATCGAGACCCGGGGGCGCGCAGGGACGTTCGTGTCAGCGCACGGCGACGCGATCGACCGGCAGGCGCAGCTGGCAGCGGCGGCGTACGCGGACCGCATCCGGGACCTCGGCGTCTCGCCGGAGGACGCCGTGGCGCTCGTGGAGGCCGCGCTCCGCGCCTGACGTCGCTGCCCGGCTCAGATGACGCTCTGGGACCACGGATCGGGGTTGCCGAACCGGTGCGCGGTGATCGAGATCGCCTGTTCGCGGAGGAACGGCAGCAGCTCCACCCGTCCGGCCTGGGTGACCGGCCCACCCCAGATCGCGATCTCGGGATCGCCGCCGAGCGCCTCAGCGAGTCGCTTCGCGAGCGGCTCAGGCTCGGAGGCCTCCGTTCCGGGTTCCGCTTCCGCGACCGTCTCGGGACGCGGACCGACGATCCGTACCCGGGTCGCGACCGGCGGCTCCTGGCCCAGCTCGCCCGTGTCGATCGACCCGCGGGCCGCCATCCGGGTCAGCCACTGCTCGTCGGTCTCCAGCGAGACGGGGATGCTCAGCTCGGACAGCCAGTCGCGGACCTCGCGCGGCAACCGCCCGCCGAGACTGACGGTGAACCGTGACCGCGACCGCACCGCGGCGATGAGCACCCGCAGCGCATCGCCCAGGTCGGCCCCCGATGCGACCCGCACCGCGACCGGAACCGGCCGGTAGCGCAGGAGGTTCCGTTCCACGCCGAGCTGCGAGACGTCCTTCACCTCGCCGAACTCGTTCCCCCACGCGATCGCGTCACTGAGCGCCGACCGTCGCAGCACGTCGAAGGCCTCGTAGGTGAGCGACGGCTGGGCCGCCTCGATGAGCTTCACGATGCGGGTGTCGAGCCCGCGGAGGTGCAGGCTGCGGCTCGCCGATCCCGGATCCGGTCGCCACTCGCCGAGCCCGAACAGGTAGTTGGGGCCACCGGCCTTCGTGCCGGTCCCGACCGACGAACGCTTCCACCCGCCGAAGGGCTGGCGCTGCACGATCGCACCGGTGATGCCCCGGTTGACGTACAGGTTGCCCGCCTCGACGGTGTCGAGCCATTCCCCGAGATCGACCGGGTCGAGGGTGTGCAGGCCCGCGGTCAGTCCGTAGGGGGTCGCGTTCTGCAGGGCGATCGCCTCGGTGAGGTTCGCGGCCTGCATGACACCGAGGACTGGCCCGAAGTACTCGGTCACGTGGAAGGGCGAGCCCGGCTGGACACCGGTGCGAACCCCCGGCGACCAGAGGCGCTCGCTCGGCTGGCCGAAGTTGACCGAGGAGTCGTCGAGCAGCTTCGGCTCGACGAGCCACTTCTCGCCGAGGCGCAACTCGGTGAACCCGGCGAGGAGCTTCTCCCCCGCCGGCTCGACGATCGGCCCCATCTGCGTCCGCGCATCGGACGGCCAGCCGACCCGGAGCGAGCGGACGGCGTCCTCGAGCTGCCGCAGGAAGCGGTCGGATCGTGCCACCGAGCCGACGAGGATCACGAGCGACGCGGCGGAGCACTTCTGCCCGGCGTGCCCGAAGGCGCTCTTCACGATGTCGGCGACGGCGAGGTCGAGGTCGGCACTCGGCGTGACGATGATCGCGTTCTTCCCGCTCGTCTCCGCCAGCAGCGGCAGGTCGGCACGCCACCCACGGAACAGCTGCGCCGTCTCGAAGGAACCGGTCAGGATCACCCGGTCGACGGCCGGGTGGGAGACGAGCCGACGACCGAGGTCGCCCTCCGCCACGTCGGCGAGCACGAGGAGGTCGCGCGGCACCCCGGCGTCCCAGAGCGCCTCGACGACCACCGCTGCGCACCGCTTGGCCTGTGGAGCGGGCTTGATGATCACACCACTGCCGGCGGCGAGCGCCGCGAGGACGCCTCCGGCCGGGATGGCGACGGGGAAGTTCCAGGGCGGCGTCACGACCGTGAGCGCGGAGGGGACGAAGCTCGCGCCGTGCACGCTCTCGAGCAGGGGTGCGTTGGCCGCGTAGTAGTGCGCGAAGTCGACCGCCTCACTCACCTCGGGATCGGCCTCGGCGATCGTCTTGCCGGTCTCGCTCGCCATGACCTCGATGAGGTCCGCCCGACGGGAGGCGAGGACCCGAGCTGCAGCGTGCAGGACGGCGGCCCGTTCGGCAGCGGGTCGGGCTCCCCATCGCTCACCGGCGGCGCGGACCATCGTGATCGTGCGTTCGAGGACGCGTGGGTCGTCGATGGCTGCGGCCGCGACCGCGGAGCCACCGAGGGTCGACTGCGGGACGCGCGCCAGGATCGACGCTCCCCACGCCCGGTTCGCCGCGAGCGAGGGGTCGGTGTCGGCGGTGTTCTCGAAGCCCGGGGCGCCGTCGACGACACCACCACGCTCCGAACGGGAGAAGACCGCCGTCTCGACGTACGCGGAGGACGGATCGGCGTGGAAGCGGTCCTCGCCGCCGCTCGATCCGCGTTCCAGCCCGAGGACCTGCTGCGTGAGTCCCGCGTCGGGCGCCTGTGCGGGATCGCGGAAGCGGTCGTCCCCGTCGTTGTCGGGCAGCGGTGCCTCCGGGGCCTCCGCGGCGCGGTCCTGCGTCCGGTTGGGGGTCGGCACCTGCCCGGCGGTCTCTCCGAGGGCGTCGACTGACGCGAGGAACCGACGTCGCTCGCGTGCGAACAGGGTCGGCTTCTCGGCGAGCTCGAACACCGCCGACATGAAGTTCTCCTCGCTGGCGTTCTCCTCCAGACGGCGGACGAGATAGGAGATCGCGACGTCGAACTCCTTCGGGTTCACGACGGGCGTGTACAGCAGCACCGTCCCGACGTCCCGCTTGATGGCCTCGACCTGACCGGTCGCCATCCCCAGCAGCATCTCGAAGTCCACCCGCTCACGCACACCGCGGTCACCGGCGAGGAGCCACGCGTAGGCGATGTCGAAGAGGTTGTGCCCGGCGACGCCGACCCGCACGACGTCCGTGTGCGCCGGCGTGAGCGCCCAGTCGAGCACGCGTTTGTAGTTGGTGTCGGTCTCGCGCTTCGATCCGGTCGTCGCGAGCGGCCAGCCGTGGATCGCCGCGTCGACCCGCTCCATCGCGAGGTTCGCGCCCTTCACCAGCCGCACCTTGATGGGCGCGCCACCGGCGGCCACGCGCTGCTTCGACCAGGCGGTGAGCTGCATCATCGCTTCGAGGGCGTCGGGCAGGTAGGCCTGGATGACGATGCCAGCCTGGTACTGCAGCAGCTGCGGCTGGTCGAGGAGTCGGGTGAAGACCGCGATGGTGAGGTCGAGGTCGCGGTACTCCTCCATGTCGAGGTTGATGAAGGTGCCGGTCGCGAGCCCCTCCTCGTAGAGCGGCACGAGGCGACGGACGATGCGGTCGACGACCTGCTCGAACGACCACATGGAGAGCTGGCTGGCGATCGACGAGACCTTGATGGACACGTAGTCGACGTCGGGGCGCTGCAGGAGCTCGCGGGTGCCGGCGAGCCGTTTCGCCGCCTCGCCCTCGCCGAGGACGGCCTCCCCGAGGAGGTTCAGGTTGAGTCGGGAACCGTCGGCGCGCAGTTTCGCGATCGCGTTGCCGAGCTCACGAGGACGGCTGTCGACGATGAGGTGGCCGACCATGCCCCGGAGGACGCGGCGCGCGGCGGGGACGACGACCCAGGGCAGGACCGGACCGACCAGACCGCCCGTGCGGACGGCGGCCTGCTCGTACCAGGGCAGGAACCGCGGCGTCCGACCGGCGAGGGCGGCGAGGGCGTTCCCGGCGACGAGCGGGTCCTCCGGGCGCATGACGCCGTCGACGAAGCCGACGGTGAACTCGAGGCCGTTGGGGTCGCGCAGCACGCCGGCGAGCCGCTCGGCGGCGGGATCGGTCGGAGCTTCCGCCCCTTCGTCGACCCATTTCGACGCGAGGGCGATCGCACGATCCGCGAGTCCGACCGGTTCGGTGGGACCCTCGTTCGCAACGTTCGCCATGCTGCTCAGCCTATGCGCCGATCCGCCGATCCCCGCTGAGGCTCGCGAGTACACGCCTGGCGGCTGAGCACCCCGGTCGGTCGCCGCCCTTCGACAAGCTTAGGGACCGGTGGGCCATGTCGCGGAGACCCCGCCCCGGCCGCCGCCCTTCGACAAGCTCAGGGACCGGTGCGCCACATCGCTGAGACCCCTCCCCGGTCACTGAGCCTGTCGAAGTGCGCCTGCGAATAGGGTGTGGTCATGCAATCCGTCGAGCAGTACGACGCCGTCATCGTCGGCGGCGGGCACAACGGCCTCACCGCCGCCGCCTACCTCGCACGCGCGGGCAAGCGCGTCCTGCTCCTCGAACGCCTCGACCATACGGGTGGAGCAGCCGTCTCGGAACGTCCGTTCCCCGGCGTGGACGCACGTCTGTCCCGGTACTCGTACCTCGTCAGCCTGCTGCCCCAGCGGATCATCGACGAGCTCGGGCTCGACGTCCGGCTCGTCCGGCGCCGCTTCTCGTCCTACACGCCCGACCCCGCGAACCCCGGCACGGGTCTCCTGATCGACAACCGTGACGACGACGCCACCGTCGCGTCGTTCGCGTCGATCGGGTATCCGGAGGACGCCGCGGGCATCGCCGAACTGCACCGTCGGATCGGTCACCTGGCCTCGGTGCTCTGGCCGACCGTGCTCGAGCCGCTCCGCAGCCGTTCCGACGCGCGTGACGCGGCGATCGCCGCCGCCGCGGACCTCGGGGTGCCGGCCGCGGAGGTCGCGTCGATCTGGTCGGCGGTGTTCGATGAGCCGATCGGCCGTGCCATCGAGGACGCCGCGCGTTCCGACCTCGTCCGCGGCGTCGTCTTCACGGATGCGCTCATCGGCACCTTCGCCCGCGCCGACGACCAGACCTTGCAGCAGAACATCTGCTTCCTCTACCACCTGATCGGCGGCGGGACGGGCGACTGGGACGTCCCGGTCGGCGGCATGGGCGCGGTCACGGACGCGCTGCGACACGCGGCCAAGGAGGCCGGTGCTGAGATCCGGACGCTCGCCGAGGTGACCTCCATCCAACCGGAGCACGGGCTCGTCGCGTACGTGGACCTCGCCGCGGAAGCGGAGCTCGAGGCGACCGAACCGATGTCGACGCTGGACCGGTTCCGGCCTCGCCCCGGGGTCGTCGTCCGCGGCGAGTGGATCCTGTCGGGTGCGGCTCCGGCGGTGCTGGAGCGCCTGCTCGACCCGGCGGCGGAGCAACGGGCGGCCGCGGCCGCGTACGCCGCGTGGTCGGCAGCGTTGGGGACGCCGGTGCAGTGGAGTGATGCCGACGCGATCCTCGGCACGGCGCCAGCGCCGGAGGACGGTGTCCCGCATCCCGAGGGCGCCCAGGTGAAGGTGAACCTGTTGCTGCGGAGACTCCCCAAACTCCTCGACCCGGCCGTCGATCCTGCGGCGGCGTTCGGCGGCACCTTCCACATCAACGAGGGCTGGGCGCAGCTGGAGCACGCCTACCTCGAGGCGGAAGCCGGCCGGATCCCCGACCCGCTGCCGTGCGAGATCTATTGCCACACGCTGAGCGACCCCAGCATCCTCTCGCCGGAGCTGCAGGCCTCGGGGGCGCAGACGCTCACCGTGTTCGGCCTCCATGTGCCGCATCGGCTCGCGGTCGCTGCGGACGCGGTCCCCGGCGGCCACGACGCCTTCCGTGACGCGCTGCAGGCCGCGGTACTGCGATCATTGGACTCGGTGATCGCGGAGCCCATCGAGGATCTGCTGCTGCTCGACGCCGAGGGGCGGCCCTGCATCGAG
>NZ_JACYTW010000072.1:0-14743 GCF_014841395.1 Plantibacter sp. CFBP 13570
CGAGCACCTCGACGCCGCGCACCTGGCGGCGGGCGTGGAGGGCTTCCCGGTGGCCATCGAGATGTCCGGCGACGCCCGTGCCGTCGACGCCGCCATCGCGTCGCTGTCGATCGGCGGGACGGCGGTCCTCGTCGGCAGCGTGTCGCCCGGTGCGCCGCTCGGCATCGACGCCGAACGGATCGTCCGACGCCTCCTCACGGTGCGCGGCGCACACAACTACCGACCGCGGGATCTGGCACGCGCGGTCGATTTCCTGACCGGTGCGTGGCGTCGGTATCCGTTCGCCGAACTCGTCGGCCCGGAGTTCCCCTTGCAGGACGTCGACGAGGCGCTCGTCGCAGCTGCATCGGGCGCCTTCCCGCGCGTCGGTGTCCGACCCTGAACGACCCGCGGGAGGTCACGCGAGCCGGCTCGAACCCTCCGGCGAGCCTCGCGGGATCCGGTCGAGGTCTCGGCGACGGCGTCCGAGGGCGACGTGACCTCTTCGAGCGCCCCCATTCCGGGGGTCACGACGGCCGATCCACCGCGGATTTCCGCCGATCTCGGCTCGTGAATCCCGCCGCATGACCCACCTTGTGGGGTATCCTCGGGCCATGACGGTCACGACTCGCCACCCTGGTGTGGTCCGTGTCGGTGGTCGCCTCATGGTCGTGGATCCGTTCGCGGAACGAGGTGAGCTCACCGAGGATCAACAGCGCGGCCACCAGCTGCGGCGGAGGATCACGCTCCTGCTCGGTGCATTCCTCCTGCTCAGCGGCTTCATCATCGGCGCGACGGTGGGCGTGCTCGTCGAGTGGTCACTCGTCCACGACGAACGCTCGTCAGTGTCGCTCCCCGGCTTCGACCCGGAGTGGGTGCCCGGGCTCGACGTCGTCGGTGCCTTGCTCGGTGCCATCCTCGTCGCCGTCTTCCTGCTCGTGTCGGCCGAACGACGCAACCGTCGTCGTCGCCTGGACGGCGGGCACCAGCCGTCGCGGTGGATCGACCCGCTCAATGATCACCTCATCGGGCTGAGCGACGACCTCCCGTGGACCTCGCTCTGGACGCTCACGCGCATGTACGCCACCGCCGAGCGCCTGCAGCGCGAGCTCGTGGAGCGCAGCGGCACGCGCAGCGAGGTGGGTAGTGACGATTCCTGCGATCTCGTCGAGGCGCGGCTCGCGGCCGACGATGCACGCGACGCACTCGAGAAGACGGCCATGCTCATGGGCGTCATCGTGCCGGAAGGGCCGCTGCCCGATGCGCAGGCCATCCTGGCCGACAGCGCTCGGCTCCGCGCCCGTCGGAAGACGAGCTGACCCGCACCTCCACGATGCGGATGGCTTCGGTGGTCAGCGACCGCTGCCGGTGAGGCGCTCCAGGAGTTCGCGGTAGCGGGCTGCCGTCTGCGTGACGATCTCGGCAGGCAGCGTCGGTGGTGTGGGCGTCGAGGCGTCGTCCTGGTCCCAGTTGTGGGCCAACCAGTTGCGGACGATCTGCTTGTCGAAGCTCGCCATCCGAGCGGTGGGGTCGTCGCTCGTCAGGTAGACGTCGCGGTCCCAGTACCGGCTGGAGTCGGAGGTGAGCACTTCGTCGCCGAGCGTGATGACACCGGTCGAGGGGTTGCGGCCGAACTCGAACTTCGTGTCTGCGAGGATGACACCGTGGCGCTCCGCCGTGAGTGACGCCGTCTCGTAGATGCCGAGTGACAGGTCCTTCAGCGCGACCGCGTCGTCCTCGCCGATGAGTTCGACCATCCGGGAGAACGAGATGTTCTCGTCGTGCTCGCCGAGCGGCGCCTTGTAGGCGGGGGTGAACAGCGGCTCGGGCAGGCGATCGCCGTCGCGGAGGCCGTCGGGCAGCGGGATGCCGCAGACGGTGCGGTTCGCGACGTACTCCTTCCAGCCGGAGCCGGTGAGGTAGCCGCGGACGACGCACTCGACGGGGAACATGTCGAGCTTCCGGACGAGCATCGCCCGGCCGGCGAATTCCGCCGGGATGCTGGACACCGCGACGCCCGCGGCGTCGAGCTCGTGATCGGGCACGAGGTGGTTCGGCACGTCGCGGAGCTGGTCGAACCACCAGAGGCTCAGGCTGGTGAGCAGATCGCCCTTGCCGGGGATGCCCGGCTCGAGCACGTGGTCGAAGGCGCTCACCCGGTCGCTCGCGACGACGAGCAACAGGTCGTCGGGCCCGGCGGCCGGCTCGTACAGGTCGCGGACCTTGCCCGAGTAGACGTGGTTCCAGGCGTTGGTCTCCGAGGGTGCGCTCACTCGTTCATTATCGTGCATCGGCGGTGGCCGGGCCGGTCGCCGGGGCTTGCGACCTCTGGACGGTACGCGTATATTCCACGTGGAATAGTTCGCGTGGAGTGAGGGGAGGGGCATGGGCAAGGTCAAGCCGCTCGGCCTGCTCGCCGTCGCCGCGCTCGGCTACCTGGCCGAGCGCCCCATGCACCCCTACGAGATGTACCAACTCGCGCTCCACCGCCAGGAGGACCGCGTCGTCAAGGTGAGCCCCGGCTCGCTTTACCGCGCCGTCTACGGACTCGAGGCCGACGGCCTCGTGCTCGCCACCGGGACCGACCGCGAGGGAGCCCGACCCGAGCGCACCACCTTCGAGATCACCGACCTCGGCCGACGCCTGCTGGGGGAGCGGCTGCGCGAGCTGCTCAGCACCCCCACGAACGAGTACCCGGAGCTCGGGCTCGCGCTGTCCGAGGCGCACGAACTGGGAGCCGAGGAGGTGCGGATGCTGCTCGAGACCCGTATCCTCCGGCAACAGGCCGAGCTCGCCGACCTCGATCGCCGCATGACGTGGGCGCTCGAACGCGGGATCCCGCGCGTGTACTGGATCAACGTCCCCTACTCGGTCGCCATGCTGCGCGCCGAGATCGCCCACCTCGAATCGCTCCTCGCCGAGATCGCCGACGGCGCGCTCGCCTGGCACGTGCCGGGGACCCGTGCGCCACTCCACGAGCAGGCGGCGACCCCGCCCGTGTCCGCTCAGCCGACACTCTCCACCTGAACCTCCGGGACGACCGACCAGTCCGGCCGGCGGTCCCGCTCATCCTCGCGTCCCGAACGCGAACCCGTCCTCCGTGCAGAAAGGGACCTCATGTCCACCACCCCCACCACGCCTCCTCAGGGCGTCTCCGGTCCGACACCCGGGGCCGTGCGTCCCTGGCCCGCGCTCTGGTCCCTGGTCATCGGCTTCTTCATGATCCTCATCGACACGACCATCGTGTCGGTGGCGAACCCCGCGATCATGCGCGGGCTCGACACCGACATCAACAACGTCATCTGGGTGACGAGCGCCTACCTGCTCGCCTATGCGGTGCCGCTGCTCATCACCGGCCGCCTCGGCGACCGCTTCGGCCCGAAGAACCTCTACCTCATCGGCCTCGTCGTCTTCACGCTCGCCTCACTCTGGTGCGGCCTGTCGGGCTCGATCGAGATGCTCATCGTCGCCCGCGTCGTGCAGGGCCTCGGAGCGGCACTCATGACGCCGCAGACGATGGCCGTCATCACGCGCATCTTCCCGCCGGACCGCCGTGGTGCGGCCATGGGCCTCTGGGGAGCGACCGCTGGTGTCGCGACGCTCGTCGGCCCGATCCTCGGCGGCGTGCTCGTCGACGGTTTCGGGTGGGAGTGGATCTTCTTCATCAACGTGCCCGTCGGTGTCATCGGCTTCATCATGGTCTGGCGCAACGTCCCCGCGCTCGCCACGCACCCGCACAAGTTCGACGTGCTCGGGGTCGTCCTGAGCGGGCTCGGGATGTTCCTCCTCGTGTTCGGCATCCAGGAGGGCCAGAGCTACGACTGGGGCACGATCACCGGTCCGATCACCGTGTGGAGCCTCATCATCGCCGGCGTCGTCGTCCTCGGCGTGTTCGTCGTGTGGCAGGCCGTCATGAAGGGTGAGCCGCTGCTCCCGCTGGCGTTGTTCCGCGATCGCAACTTCTCGGTCGGCAACCTCGCGATCTCGACGATCGGGTTCACGATCACGAGCATGTCGCTGCCGCTCGTCTTCTTCTACCAGACCGTCCGCGGCCTGACCCCGACGCAGTCCGCGCTCATGCTCGTGCCGATGGCCGTGCTCTCCGCCGGGCTCGCGCCCGTGGTCGGACGGGCGATCGACCGCGTGAACCCGAAGTGGTTCGCCCTTGCGGGGCTCCTGCTGTTGGCCCTCGCGCTCGGCTGGTACTCGATCCTCCTCACGCCCGAGCAGCCGATCCTCATGCTGCTCCTCCCGAGCGCCGTCCTCGGCCTCGCCAACGGCTTCATGTGGGGGCCGGTCTCCAACCTCACCACCCGGGGGCTCCCGCAGCACCAGGCCGGCGCCGGCTCAGGTGTGTTCAACACGACGCGTCAGATCGGAGCCGTCCTCGGCAGTGCGGCGATCGCCGCACTCATCCAGGGACGTCTCGCGGCCGAGCTGCCCGCGGCACCCGGTGGGGCTGCCGGCGGCGTGAGCGAGGTGACGGGTGGCGAGCTGCCCGAGTTCCTGCACGCCGGATTCACCACCGCCATGGCCCAGTCGTTGCTCCTCCCGGCAGGCCTCGCGCTCGTGGGCGCGGTCGTGGTCCTGTTCTTCCAGAAGCCGAAGGCGGCCGCCTGGTCGACCCCGGAGACCCAGCACGGACAGGCCGCCGCGGTCGCCGCAGCTGCCGCCACCGCCCGGGCCGAAGCCGAGTAGCGGCCCCGCCGACACGGCGACACCGGACGGTCACGGGCCGAGGAGGTCCGTGACCGTCCTGGTGTCGCCGTTCCAGAACCGGAGCCCGGTGACGAACCCGGACGGGAGGTCGCCGAGCGACCGGAGCCCGTCGAGTGCCGCCGCGGTCTGTTCGCCGGCGACGCGTCGGGAGAGTGTGACGTGGGGTGTCCAGGCGTCAGGCCGGGTGTGCTCGAACGAACCGGTGACGCCGCCGGCCACACGTCCGTGCAGCTCCAGCAGCTCGTGCGTGGGGATCACCGTGAGCGCGAGGACGGCGCCCGAGCGACGCGGGAACAACAGCGGAGCCCCGAGCCGGACGGCGAACGGCGCGAAGGCCGGCCGCCCGGTGAGCTCGAGGTCCTCGCCGGCCGACAGCGTGACGTGCGGACGGTTGCTCGCACCGCGATGCGTGGCGAGACTACTGATACCGAGGTCGAGGAGCGCTTGCCAGCGGTCGCGGACGGCGGCCTCGAGGGCCTCGTCGAACGTCAGATCGACGCTGCGCACCGGTCAGCCGATCGGGAAGAAGCCGTGGACGGCGGCGGCGAAGGATCGCGGCTGCTCCACCCAGGGGTAGTGTCCGCACCCGTCGAGCACGATGGCCTGGCCGAGCGGGAACCGCTTCGCGAGGTCGACGACGGGCGCGAGTCCCGTCAGGCCGTCCTCAGAGCCTGCGACCACGAGGACGGGAGCCGTCACGGTGCGCAGGGCGTCGCGGATGTCCTCGACCTCGTCGAT
Organism: Plantibacter sp. CFBP 13570; assembly: GCF_014841395.1. Lineage (NCBI taxonomy): Bacteria > Bacillati > Actinomycetota > Actinomycetes > Micrococcales > Microbacteriaceae > Plantibacter > Plantibacter sp. CFBP 13570. The sequence continues at coordinate 5,437 of NZ_JACYTW010000072.1, forward strand.
CGTGGGCGTGTGCACGAACGCGTCCTGCGCGGCCGGGTGCCAGGCGCCCAGACGCTCGTGTTCGCGGGCGGTGTCGTCCCACTCGCCCCAGGCGATGGGCGCCACCGCCGGGAACAAGCGGTTCCCCGACGCGGAGTCCGGCGCCGCGAGCAGCGCGGGCAGCGCCTCGAGGAAGCCGGGGTACCAGTCCTCCGCCGCGTGCCGGGCGATGATCTCCGCGCTGTCGTCGTCCGTGTCGACGAGCCAGGTGGCGGGTGGCGTGATGAGGCACAGGCGGTCGAGCCGGTGCGGGTAGCGTGCGGCGTAGCTCACGGCGACGCGGGTACCGGCGGAGTGCCCGAGGAGTTCGAGACGGTCGACGTCCAACCAGCGACGCACGGCCTCGACGTCCTCGGCGAGTTCCGGCCAGCTCGCCGCAGCGGTCGACGATCCGCTCTCGGACCGTCCGACCCCGCGCTGGTGCAGCACGATGAGGCGACGCCTGGTGCTCAGGCCGCCGAGATCACCGAGGTAGACCGGGTGACGCGCCGGACCGCCGGCGAGGACGACGAGCGGCGGCAGGGCGTCGTCGCCGATCACGTCCACGTGCAGTCTGGTGCCGTCGTGACTCTTGACGACTGCCGACGACCCGGTTCCCGCTGCTGCGCTCATCCGGGCCGCGATCAGGAGACGCGTGCGGCGATGTCGGTGCGGTACTGACCGCCCTCGAGTTCGATGCGCGACAGCGCCTCGTACGCACGTCCGCGTGCCTCCGGGAAGGTGGATCCGAGGGCCACGACATTGAGGACGCGACCACCGGTGGCGACCAGGCCACCGTCGACGTCGGCCGTGGCGGCGTGGACGAGGTGGACGCCCTCGACGGCGACGGCCGCGTCGAGACCGGTGATGCTCCGGCCGGTGACGGGCGTCTCGGGGTAGTTCTGACTCGCGAGCACCACGGTCACCGCGCTCGCCTCGGCGAACGCGGGTCGCGGCTGCTCGCCGAGCGTGCCGGTGGCCGAGCCGAGCAGGAGCGCCGACAGCGGCGTCACGAGCCGGGGGAGGACGACCTGCGTCTCCGGGTCGCCGAAGCGCGCGTTGAACTCGATCACGCGGATCCCGCGTTCGGTGAGGATGAGTCCGGCGTAGAGGAGCCCCTGGAACGGGTTGCCCTCCGACGCCAGCTGGCGCACGACGGGGACGGCGACGGTCTCGAGGACCTCGTCGACGAAGGCCGTCTCGCTCCCGAAGCGGTTGTCGAGCCACGGCAGCGGGGAGTAGGCGCCCATTCCGCCGGTGTTCGGGCCGGCGTCGCCGTCGAGCAGTCGCTTGTAGTCCTGCGCGGGGGAGAGCGGGAGCACCGTCTCGCCGTCGGTGATGAAGAAGAGGGAGACCTCCTGGCCGTCGAGGAACTCCTCGACGAGGACGCCGCCGTAGCCGAGCCAGTTGGTGGCGTGCTGGATGGCCGCGTCGCGGTCGTGGGTGACGAGGACGCCCTTGCCCGCCGCGAGGCCGTCGGCCTTGACGACGTAGGGGGCACCGAAGTCGTCGAGCGCGGCGATCGCTGCGTCGAGGTCCTCGGCGCGGACCGCGCGCCCGGTGGGCACGCCGGCTTCGTCCATGATCCGCTTCGCGAAGGACTTCGAGCCCTCGAGCGCGGCCGCCGAGCGGTTGGGGCCGAAGACGGGGATGCCGGCGGCGCGCAGCTTGTCGGCCACGCCGGCGACGAGCGGGGCCTCGGGCCCGATGACGACGAGGTCGACCGCTTCGTCACGGGCGAAGTCACGCACGATCGAAGGGTTCTCCTGGTCGATGCCGACCACGGTCACATCCCCCGCGATGCCCGCGTTGCCGGGGGCGGCGATGATGTGGTGCCCGGCCTCTTCGGAGAGGAGAGCCTTGATGATGGCGTGCTCGCGAGCACCGGAACCGAGGACGAGGATCTTCACCCGTCTAGCTTAAGGCGCAATGGCCTAGCCTCGAATGCATGGCCAGACCCAGGATCACGGACGCCGTCGGTCGCGCTGCCCTGGAGCAGGCGCTCGGGGATGCACCGGCGTCGCGCACGGACACGGCGACCGCGGTCCGCTACCTGTTGGAGCTCCTCGTCGAGCGGGCACCAGGCAACACCGTCGAGGTGCGGGTGCCGCCGTTCGGTGCGGTGCAGTGCATCGAGGGCCCCCGCCACACCCGAGGCACGCCGCCGAACGTCATCGAGATGGACGCACCGACCTGGCTCGCGCTCGCCTCCGGCCGCATCGACTGGACCACGGCGATGGCCGGCGGCACGGTGCACGCCTCCGGCCAGCGGGCGGACCTCACGGGCCTCGTGCCACTGCTCCTGCCGCGCTGACGTTCCGGGTACATTGGTGCGGTGACCTCCGACATCGAAGCCCCTGCCGAGACGACGCTCGACGCGACGATCGTCATCCCCACCTACAACGGTGAGATGTACCTCGAACAGATCCTCTCCGCCATCGAGGCACAGGAGTACGACGGTACCTTCGAGACGCTCGTCATCGATTCCGGTTCCACGGACCGCACGCTCGACATCGTCGCCGCCCACCCGGACGTCCGGCTGCACGTCATTCCGAACAGCGAGTTCGGCCACGGCCGGACCCGCCAGCTCGCCGCTCGGCTCGCCCGCGGCAAGTACGTCGCGTACCTCACACACGACGCGATCCCGGGCGATTCCCGGTGGCTGCACGAGCTGACCACCCCCTTGGACCCCGACGGTATGGACGTCGTCGCGGTCATGGGCAAGCAGATCGCGCGCCCGAACTGCTTCCCGCTGCTGAAGTACGAGATCCATGACGTCTTCCACGGCTTCGGGCCCGACTTCGGCACGACGGTGTTCGCGAACGACGGCTTCGCCGACGGCAACGGCGGGCTGCTCGACGCCCTCGCGTTCTACTCGGACGTGAACTCGGCGACGCGCCGCGAGCTCCTGCTCGGCGACATCCCGTACCGCGACCTCCCGTACTCCGAGGACATGGCCTTCGGTGCCGACATCATCGCGGCCGGCCTGCGGAAGGCGTACGCGCCGCGGGGCTGGGTCATCCACTCGAACGACCTCACGCTCGACGAGTACCGCAAGCGCATCTTCGACGAGACGACGGCGCTGCGCCGGATCGGGAAGCCGATCGCGCGGCTCTCCCGGTACCGGCAGATCGGCTACACCGTCGTCGGCGCGATCCGCGATGCCAAGCGGATCGTCCACGACAAGCAATACGGCTGGAAGCGCCGGGCGTACTGGTTCGTCATGAACCCCGTCTACCACGCGGCGAAGTGGAGCAGTTACTACACGGCCTCCCGCGTCGACCTGAACGACGAGGCCGCCATGCGAGCCGGCTCGCTGGAGCACAGCCGCAAGTAGCCCGCGGACGGCGCTCTCCTCGGGCGCGCTGCTCGCTGCTCCCAGCGAACCGGGGTGGTGCGCCGTCGCCTCGTGCGCTGTGATGGTGGCATGAGTACGAATCGGCTGTTGGTCCTGGGTGGGACGGAGTTCGTCGGGCGAGCGGTCGTCGACGAGGCCGTCGCCGCCGGCTGGGAGGTCACCGTCTTCCATCGCGGTACGAACCGCGCCTCGCCGTCGGACGCGGTCACCGTGCTGCACGGCGACCGGACGCTGCCCGGCGGACTCGATGCACTCAGGCTCGGGTCGTGGGATGTCGCGGTCGACACCTGGTCGTGGGCTCCGGTCGCCGTCCGCGACGCGGCCGCGCTGCTGTCCGACCGGGTCGGGAGCTACGTGTACGTGTCGAGCCGTTCCGTTTACGCCGACCCGCTCCCCGCCGGTGCTTCGGAGGATGCACCGGTCGTCGACGGGTCGGTGCATGATGACGGCTTCACTGACTACGCCCGTGCCAAGCGCGGCGGCGAGCTGGCCGCCGTGCAGGCGTTCGGCGACCGAGCGGTCCTGGCGCGAGCCGGCCTCATCCTCGGCCCGCACGAGAACATCGGGCGACTGCCGTGGTGGCTGGCCCGGATCGCCGAGGGCGGTGAGGTGCTCGCCCCCGGCGCCGCTTCCGACCCCATCCAGTGCATCGATGCGCGGGATCTCGCGGCCTTCCTCCTCACGGCCGGTTCGACGGGCGCGAGTGGTGCGTTCAACGTCGTGAGCGAGCCACGGGCGACGACGCTGGGGGAGCTGCTCGACGCCTGCATCGCCGCGACCGGGTCAGGTGCGACCCTCCGCTGGGTGGATCAGGAGCGGGTGCTCGCGGCCGGGATCCAGCCCTGGACCCAACTGCCCGTCTGGCTCCCCACCGGACCGGATGCCGATGCGATGCATCACGGTGACGTCTCGCGTGCGGTCGCGGCGGGTCTCCGTCGTCGTCCGCTCGCCGAGACCGTCGCCGACACCTGGGGTTGGCTGCAGGCTCTCGGTGGTGTGGTGCCGCAGCGTCCGGACCGGCCAGTCGTCGGACTGGACCGCGCCGTCGAGCTGGCCGTGCTCGCCGGGAACTGACTGCTGTCAGTGGATCTCGCGGAGGAGGGCGAGCCGACTGCGTGTCCTGACCGCGTCGCGGGCGAACCCGTCCGGTCCGAGGGCGGGATCGGTCATGAAGGTCTCCCGGTCGGTGGTGGCCACGACGTGGAGTTCGACGCCGAGATCGCACAGGGCGTCGACGAGATGGACGAACCGGGCGCGCGCCTCCCGGGTGAGGGCATGGGACTCGGGCAGGCCGTCGAGGACCCACCGGTCGTAGTCCGCCGCCCAGGCGAGGTAGTCGCCGACCGAGGTCGGACGCTCGATGAGTTCGGCGCTGGCGAACCAGACGAGGCCGTCGCGCGCGGCGGCTGCATGGAACGTGTGGCCACTGATCGTCAGCGCCGTCGCCTCGCCCGGCCCCGGACGATGGAGGCCGAGTGCCGCGAGGTGGGCGTCTGCGGACTCGCCGGCGATGGACCAGCTGCCACGGGCGAAGCCGTCGCCGTGCCTGACCGGGGAGCTGCGACGGTGGTCGGTCGAGCCGGCGAGTTCGAGCACCTGCATGTTCGCCTCGATCAGGGCGACTCCGGGCTCGAAGATGTGGTGGTACCCCGGGTCCGGCAGCAGATCCTGCGGCGCGGAGTTCGAGCTCGTCAACAGGGTCACCTGTCGGGCGAAGAGCGCGTCGAGCAGCCGGATCATGAGCGCGCCGTCGCCGGGATCGTGCACCTGGAACTCGTCGAACAGGACGACGTCCACCTCGTCGAGCAGTTCGTCGACGGCTTGCTCGACCGCGTTCGTCACCGCTCCGGTCGCCGCGCGGGACCCGGCGCCCGGCTCGCCCGTCGCTCGAGCGGTGTCGGCGGCCTCCGTGCGGACCCGGTGGATCGCGGCGTGCAGCCCACGGAAGAAGGAGTGGAAGTGGACGCGACGCCTCCGATTCGTCGGGAGCGCCTCGAAGAACGCGTCGAGGAGCCAGGTCTTGCCCCGCCCGGCCGCACCCCACAGGTACAGGTGCGCCGGACGATCCTCGGCGATCCGGAGTGACGCCAGACGCCTCGCCACCTCCAGCTGCTCCGGCTCGAGCGTGAACCCGGCGATGGCGGCGGCGGACTCGACCGCCGAGAGCAGGGTGTCGTCGGGAGGGATCGGAACGGGATCGGTCGTCTCGGTCCCCGTCGTGTCCACCGCTCGATCGTACCCGTCGGCATCTCGATCGCGGCCGTTCACCATCGGTTCACGATGCCCAGGATCGTGGGGGAGAATGGAGGCATGACAGACGCCACCGGGCAGCCAGCACCGGAAGCTCAGCACCCATCCGAACCGACCGGCCCCACCGCGCCGACCGAGCCCGACACCGAGGTCGCGACCGTGTACTCCTCCGGTTCGGTCTCGGTGCGCCGGTCGCCGCGCTACTGGCGGTTCCTCGTCATCGGTGCCTTCGTCGGCATCATCGCCGCACTCGTCCTCACGTTCGCGTTCCCGGGGAGCGCCGACTACTCGCTCACCCAGGTGTTCGGCTTCCTCCTGCTCGTGTGCGTCGTCGTCTTCGGCGCGATCGCCCTCGTCGTCGGTCTCCTCATCGACCGCTCCATGGCGCGACGGACGCGGATCGTCGCAGCGGATAGAGTTGACGTGCATCCAGCCGGGACCCCCGCGGCCGACGCGGAACCGAACGGTTCCGTCAGTGCCGAGCCAGGTGAGTCCGGCCCCCCGAATCCACCCATCGCAGAAGGTTCAGGACGGTCATGACCTCATCCACCAGCTACCGGGAGGCCGGTGTCGACACGGCAGCCGGTGACCGCGCCGTCGAGCTCATGAAGGCCGCCGTCGCGAAGACGCACGGTCCGGAGGTCTTCGGCGGCTTCGGGGGGTTCGCCGGCCTGTTCGACGCCTCGGCGCTGACCGCCTTCCGTCGGCCCCTGCTCGCGACGTCGACCGACGGCGTCGGCACGAAGGTCGCGATCGCCCAGGCCATCGACAAGCACGACACCATCGGCCAGGACCTCGTCGGCATGGTCGTCGACGACATCGTCGTGGTCGGTGCGAAGCCGCTCTTCATGACCGACTACATCGCCTGCGGCAAGGTCCACCCGGAGCGCATCGCCTCCATCGTCGCGGGCATCGCCCGGGCCTGCTCCGACACCGGGACGGCGCTCATCGGCGGCGAGACCGCGGAGCACCCCGGACTCCTCGGGGTCGACGACTACGACGTCGCCGGTGCCTGCACCGGCGCGGTCGAGGCGGACGCCATCCTCGGTGAGCACCGCGTCGAGGACGGCGACGTCGTCCTCGCACTTGCATCCTCGGGCCTGCACTCGAACGGCTTCTCCCTCGTGCGCCACATCCTCGCCCAGGCGGGCGTCGGCTACACCGACCACAGCGATGAGCTCGGCACGACGTTCGGCGAGGCCCTCCTCGAGCCGACGCGGCTCTACACCCTGCCCCTCCTGCGGCTGCTCGACGCCCCGGCCTTCGCGGGTGGCGTCCATTCGCTCAGCCACGTTACCGGAGGCGGGATCGCCGCCAACCTCGCGCGCGTCCTGCCCAAGGGGTCCTGGGCCGAGGTCGACCGCTCCACCTGGAGCCCGTCGCCGGTGTTCCGGACGCTGAGCGAGCTGGCCGGATCCTCGCTCGAGTCGAGCGAGGGCACCTGGAACCTGGGCGTCGGGTTCTTCGCCGTCGTCTCGCCGGCGGTCGCCGCCGGTGTCACAGCCGCGCTCGAGGCGGACGGGATCGCGACCTGGCAGGTCGGCACCGTGCACCTCGGCGAGGCCGCCGCAGACCTCAGCGCGTTCGAACAGGGTGCCAAGGGGGTCGACGGCGGTGCCGTCCGCCTCGTGGGCGCCTACCGCGACTAGTCGCAGCGCACCGGCCCACTTTCCTCCGTTCCGTCACTCGCCCAGCACGAACCCCAAGGAGTCCCCACGCATGTGCGGCATCGTCGGCATCGTCTCAACCGAGCCTGCCAACCAGCAGGTCTACGACAGCCTCCTGCTCCTCCAGCACCGCGGTCAGGACTCCACCGGCATCGCCACCGCCGACGGCAGCACCTTCCACATGGTCAAGGCCAAGGGCCAGGTGCGTGAAGCCTTCCGCACCCGCGACATGCGCTCGCTCCTCGGCAACATGGGCCTCGGCCACGTGCGCTACGCGACGAAGGGCGACGCCGCCAACGAGAGCGAGGCGCAGCCGTTCTACGTGAACGCGCCCTACGGCATCACGCTCATCCACAACGGCAACCTCACGAACACCCGCGAGCTCAGCAAGGACCTGTTCCACGTCGACCGTCGCCACGTGAACTCCACGAGCGACACCGAGCTGCTGCTCAACGTCCTGGCGACGGAGCTGCAGGGACAGATCAGCGGCCTCGACCTCGATCCCGACCAGGTGTTCAACGCTGTCGAGAACGTGCACGAGCGGGTCGAGGGCTCCTACGCGACGATCGCCCTCATCGCGGGCCACGGCCTGCTCGCCTTCCGCGACCCGTTCGGCATCCGTCCGCTCATCCTCGGCAAGCGCCAGACGGGCCTGGTCGGCAACGACTGGGTGGTCGCCTCGGAGTCGCTCGTCCTCGAAGCCGGCGGCTACGAGATCGTCCGCGAGATCGCCCCGGGCGAGGCCGTCTTCATCACCGCGTCGGGTGAGCTGTACTCGCGTCAGTGCGCGAAGAATCCGCGGCTCGTGCCGTGCTCCTTCGAGTACGTGTACCTCGCGCGCCCCGACTCCGTCATGAACGGCATCTCGGTCTACGAGGCACGACTGCGTCTCGGCAACCGGCTCGCCGACACCATCGCCGAGTACACGCCGATGGGCGACATCGACGTCGTCATGCCGATCCCGGACTCCTCCCGCCCGGCGGCCATGCAGGTCGCCCAGAAGCTCGGCATCGAGTACCGCGAGGGCTTCTACAAGAACCGCTACGTGGGGCGCACCTTCATCATGCCGGGCCAGGCGCAGCGCAAGAAGAGCGTCCGCCAGAAGCTCAACGCGATGGGCTCGGAGTTCAAGGGCAAGAACATCCTCATCGTCGACGACTCGATCGTCCGCGGGACGACGTCGAAGGAGATCGTCGACATGGCGCGTCTCGCCGGTGCCAACAAGGTGACCTTCACCTCCGCCGCACCGCCGGTCCGCTACCCCCACGTGTACGGCATCAACATGCCGTCCCGCCAGGAGCTCGTCGCACACGGCAAGAAGATCCCCGACATCGCCCGCGAGCTGGGTGCCGACAACCTCATCTACCAGGAGGTCGCCGACATGAAGGCCGCCATCCTCGAGGGCTCGGGCATCAGCGACCTCGAGATGAGCTGTTTCACCGGCGAGTACGTCACCGGTACCGTCTCCGAGGAGTACCTCGAGTGGGTGGAGCGCTCACAGCTCTCCTGAGTCCCGCCTGAACGACGAAGCGCGCGAGCCCCGAGGGGCTCGCGCGCTTCGTCGTTCAGGAACCGACTGCTACTCCGGCGTACCGGGCTGCTCGAGCGGCGCCGGCGCGGCCGCGGGGGCCGCCTTCGGCTTCGTCGTGCGCGGCTTCGCCGGTGCCTTCGCGGTGGCCGGCTTCGCTGCGGCGCCCGTCGTCTTCGTCGCCGGTGCCTTCGTGGCTGCGGCCTTCGGCGTCGTGGTCTTGGCTGCTGCGGCCTTCGGCGTCGTCGAACCGGTGGTGGCGCGCGTCGAACTCGTCTTGCGGACGGTGGTGCCCGCGGCCGTCGCCGCCGTGGTCGTCTTGGCGGCGGGCTTCCGGGCCGTCGTCGAACGCGTCGTCGTCGACCGGCTGGTCGAGGTGCGGGGCGCGCTCACGGCCGCGGCCGGTGCGGCGGCCGACACGGTCTCGTCGCGTCCGGTCTCGTCGCTCGCGAGGCGCGCCTCGGTCTCGTCGGCGGCGGCTGCGAC
>NZ_JACYTW010000073.1:0-14705 GCF_014841395.1 Plantibacter sp. CFBP 13570
ATCGCCGCCGTCCGCCGCGCCGGCGGCACCGTCGTGCCGCTGCTGGCCGGCGCCATCCGTCACGCGGAGCGGGTCGCGCTCGCCATGGACTCCCGCGCGTTCGGCGCCCATCCGCAGCGCACGGAGCGGACCCGCATCCCCTTCCGGACCCGCGACTGGTGCTTCATGGTCGCCTTCTGGCTCGTGAGCGCCGCCCTCCTGTGGCGGAGCCTCGCCGCCTGAGCCCATCGGACCGCTTGATGACGTCGCGCGACGGTGTGTGGCCCCAAACGCTGGGACCACACACCGAGAACCTACTTGGCTGAGTCTCCCGGCTTGGAAGGCAGACTGGCCGCGATGATCATGACGGCCATACTGAACGCGATCGCCAATTGACCGGATTGCAGGCCGAGGGGGTCGAGCAGGCCACCCACCACGACGTACGCAGCAAACAGCGCAGACACGAATGCGAGGAAGAAGCGCAGCTGACCGTTGGTCAAGAGGCCAATCCATAGAAGGTCGCTTCGAACGACGCCATGAAAACCGGCCCCATGATCACGCCGAGGGCGGCAACCGCCGTGGCCCTCGTCTGCCACTTCACTCCTTGGTACTGCGTGAGGGTTACGCCGGCGTAGTACACCCGTGCACCGGCGGTTCGACCTGCTTGATCGGCGGCCATTCCGGTCGCTAGGACGGCGCCCACGATCGCCAGTACAAGGGGCGCACCATCGGTTTCGATCGTGTCCGTGGAGAGATCGCTCGGCTCGGCTGCAGCGGCGGTCGAAACCGGACCTCCAGACGAAGACTCGCGTTCAGAGGCCGACGCTGGCCCCGTTTGCGCGAGAACGACGGACGCTGCTGTCAGCCCGACCAAGATGATCTTGAAAGCAGCTCGAGAGCGCACGGGTCGACGGTCGGTCTCGGACTGGATGGATGGATGAACAGCCATTGTTCACACCTTTCTCTATGTGTCTGGAATACTAAAACTTCAGACTCTGACAGTCAATGACGGATGCCAAATGACCGCCTCAATCGAATGTATGTTCTAATGGAGGCATGCGGTGGAGCGGACAGGAACTCGGGGTTGAGACGACGTCGGCGCTGCCGGGCCTCGCGAAGCTGAACAACCTCGTGCGCAGCGTCCAGACGCCGGAGTTCGCCGGGATCACCTTCCACGAGGTGCTCGCGAAGTCGGCGCTCAACCGCGTGCCCGGCCAGTCCGTGATGCCGTTCGGGTGGACCATCAACCCCTATCGGGGATGCTCGCATGCGTGCGTGTACTGCTTCGCACGACCGACGCATTCGTACTTGGACCTCGATGCCGGGAAGGACTTCGACTCGCAGCTCATCGTCAAGGTGAACGTCGCCGAGGTCCTCGAGAAGGAGCTCGCGAAGGCGAGCTGGGGCAGGCACCCGGTGGCACTCGGCACGAACACTGACCCGTATCAGCGCGCCGAGGGCAAGTACCGGCTCATGCCGGGGATCATCAACGCCCTCGCCGACTCGGGAACCCCGTTCTCGATCCTGACGAAGGGCACGCTGCTCCGGCGAGACCTGCCACTCCTGGCCGAGGTCGCTCAGCGCGTACCGGTCGACCTCGCCATGTCGATCGCCATCTACGACGACGAGCTGCAGCAGTCGATCGAGCCCGGCACCCCGACGGCGGCGACCAGACTCGCGACCGTCCGCGCGGCTGCCGACCTCGGCTTCGACGTCGGGGTCTTCATGATGCCGATCCTCCCCTACCTGACCGACACCGTCGACCACCTCGACCTCGCCCTGTCGCGCATCCGCGAGGCGGGCGCGAGCACCGTCCTCTTCTCGACCCTGTACCTGAAGGCCGGCGTCAAACCCTGGTTCATGCAGTGGCTGTCGCGAGAGCACCCCGAGCTCGTCGACCGGTACACCTCGATGTACGCCGACGGCGCCTACGCCCCGAAGGAGTACCGGAAGTGGCTGGCCGCGCGCATCCGCCCGATGATCCGCGAGCACGGGCTCGAGCGCGGCACCGAAGACCCCGCCACCGGGGGTGTCCGCTCGTCGGCGCTCGGCATGTTGCGCGACGGGTACGGCGAGCGGGCCGAGCTGCGCAAGCGCGCCCCGGAGTTCGTCACGACCGGCCTGCAGGTCCAGCCGACCCTGTTCTGACCCGTTCGTTCGCCCATTCTTGGGCGAGCCAACGCCCGTTTGCCCAAGAATGGGCGAACGAACCGGCGTCAGGCGTCGGGGATGAGCCGCTTGCTGAGCAGCGCGACCTCGTCGGTGCCGTACCCGAGCGCCTCGTAGAACCCGATCACGCGGTCGTTGCCCGTCCGGACCATGAGGTTGATCTTCGGGCACCCGAGTTCGATGAGCAGACGCTCGGCCTCTGCCATGAGCCGCCGTCCGAGCCCGCCGCCCTGCTGGGCCGGCGACACCGCCAGGTAGTGCACCCACCCGCGGTGGCCGTCGTACCCCACCATCGCGGTGCCGACGAGGGCGCCGTCGCCGTCGATGGCGACGAGGAACAGCTCGGGCTGCGTCGTCGACTTGCGCTCGATGTCCTTCGCCGGGTCGTTCCAAGGCCGGGTGAGCCCCACGGTGTGCCAGAGCGCGATGACGGCCTCGGTGTCGGAAGGCGTGAAGGGACGGATCTGCATCAGCCCAGTCTTCCGCACACGCGGCGTCGATACAGTTGGTCACCCGAGCATCGACGAACGGACCCGTATGAGCATCGACCCTGGCCTGGAACCGACCGGCGAACCGATCCCTGCGCATGGCGGATCGACGCCGGTCACCGTCACCATCGGCAGCGGCCCGATCACCGGGGTCACCGAAGCGGGTGTCTCCCGATTCCTCGGTGTCCCCTACGCGGCAGCACCGTTCGGCGACGACCGCTTCCGACTCCCCCAGCCGGTCGTCCCCTGGGAGGACGCCCGCGATGCGACCCGCCCCGGCGCGACCGCCCCGCAGCCGCCCTACACCGGCGCGGTCGGCGAACTGCTCGCCACGGTGACGGTGCCGGGCAACGAGATCCTGAACCTCAACGTCTGGACCCCGGCCGAGCGGTCGGACACCCCGCTCCCGGTCATGGTGTGGATCCACGGTGGCTCGCTCGTGCACGGCTCCAACGCGCTCGACTCGTACGACGGCACCGCGTTCGCTCGCGACGGCGTCGTCCTCGTCTCCATCAACTACCGCCTCGGGTCCGAGGGGTTCTCGGTGCTCGACGACGTCCCGCTGAACCTCGGTCTCGCCGACCAACTCGCGGCGTTGACGTGGGTGCAGGACGAGATCGCCCGCTTCGGCGGTGACCCCGACAACGTCACCGTCTTCGGCGAATCCGCGGGCGGGGCCTCGGTCGCGGCACTCCTCGCGCACCCGGACGCCTCGTCCGTGATGCGACGGGCGATCATCCAGAGCGGCCCGCTGCGCTCGGAACCCCGAGAGCGCTCCGGCCGGATCTCGAAGCTCATGGCCAAGGACCTCGGCGTGCCGGCCACCAGGGCCGGCTTCCGCCGTGTGCCGCCCGAGGGACTCGTCGGGGCCCAGGAACGGGTGATGGGCGGAGGCAACCCGCTGACCGGCGGTCCGGGATTCTCGATCACGACGTCGTCGCCACTCGCGCCGCTGAGTCCGCTGGACGCCCTGGTGTCGGGCGGCTCCGCCGACATACCCGTGCTCATCGGGACGACGACGGAGGAGCACCGACTGTTCCTCGTCCCGACCGGCATCGCCCGGCGGATCACGCGCCTCCAACTGTTCGCGGCGCGACTGCGCTTCGGAGTCAGTGCGTCGGCCGTGCGGACCTTCCGCCGCAGCCGTCCGAAAGCGAAGTCCGGCGAGATCCTCGGGGCGATCGCCACCGACATCCTGCTCCGCGTCCCACTCAATCAACTGGCGGACGCACGCGCCGACAACGGCTCGGACACCTGGGTGTACGAGTTCGCCTGGCGGAGCCCGGTCGGCGGGGACGGCGAGGGAGAGCTCGGTGCGGCCCACGCGATGGAGATCGGCTTCGTCTTCGACCACCTCGACTCCCCGGAGGCGGTCCGCATGGCGGGCCCGTCCGCCCCGCAGTCGCTCGCGACCGCGATGCACGACGCCTGGGTCGCGTTCGCGAAGACAGGGGACCCGGGCTGGCAGCGTTGGGACGCCACCCGTCCGGTCCGGACCTTCGACGGGGTCGACGACGCCGTCGTCCTCGCGCCGCGCGACGACGAGCGGGCTGCCCTCACCCCCTGACACGCGAGAACGCCCGCCGAGCGTGAGCTCGGCGGGCGTTCCTGATGCGGTGCGGACTACGCGGTGGCGATGTCCTCGACGAGCTGGTCGCCGGGGGCGGCGTCGTCAAACGCGGCCTCGATCTCAGCGCGGTCGAGCAGTTCGGTCATCCGGCGGCGACGGGCCTTGGGGATGATCGTGACGACGCGACCGATCTTGCCGGCACGACCGGTGCGGCCGGCACGGTGCAGGTACGTCTTGTACTCGTCCGGGGCGTCGGCCTGCACGACGAGCGTGATGTCGTCGACGTGGATGCCGCGGGCGGCGACGTCGGTGGCGACGAGCACGTTGACCCGACCCGAGGTGAGCTTCTCCAGGTTGCGCGTGCGGCGCGCCTGGTTGAGGTCGCCGTGGAGCGAGACGGCGGGGATGCCCGCCATGCCGAGCTGCTCCGCGAGACGCTCGGCGTAGGCCCGGGTGCGAGCGAACACGAGGGTCTTCTCGGTGCGGTTGACGAGCTCCTCGATGAGGCGGTCCTTGCCCTTGTGCTCCACCACCAGCACGCGGTGATCGATCGTGGAGGACGCCTGGTCCTCACCGGCGACCTCGTGCACCGACGGGTTCGGGAGGAACTCGTTGACGAGGGCTGCGACACCCTTGTCGAGGGTGGCGGAGAAGAGGAGCTTCTGGCCATCGGGCGCGGTGCGACGCAGGATGCGCTGCACGGGCTCGAGGAAGCCGAGGTCGCACATGTGGTCGGCCTCGTCGAGGACGGTCACCGTGACCTGCGAGAGGTCGAGGCGCCCCTGCTCGATGAGGTCCTCGATGCGACCGGGCGTGCCGACGATGATGTCGACGCCGCGCTGCAGTGCGCCGACCTGGCGACCCTGCGGGACACCGCCGTAGATCTGGGTGGTGAAGAGGCCGACGGCGCGCGCGATGGGCTGCACGGTGCGGTCGATCTGCAGGGCGAGCTCACGCGTCGGGGCGAGGATGAGGGCGCGGGGCTTGCGACCCGGCTTGCGGTTCTTGCCGCCGCCGTTCTCCATGAGCTTCTCGACGAGCGGGGCACCGAAGGCGATGGTCTTGCCGGAGCCGGTGCGGCCACGGCCGAGCACGTCGCGGCCCGCGATGACATCCGGAATGGTCGCCGCCTGGATCGGGAACGGGCTGTCGGCGCCGAGCTCGGCCAGTGCACGGACGATGTTGCCGCCGAGGCCGAGGCTCTCGAAGGTCACACCCTCGACGTCGCCGGCCTGGATCGCGTCGGCCTCGAGGCGCTCGAGCACCACATCGTCCTGGGGCGTGTAGGAGCCGGCATCGCGCTTCGGGTAGTAGTCGCTGCCACGGCCGGCGTCGGACGCGCCGCGGTCGTCGAACGAGCGCTTCGGGCGGTCGTCGAAGGACCGCTTGGGGCGGTCGTCGTACGAACGCGCCGGGCGCTCCTCGAAGGAACGCTTCGGACGGTCGTCGTAGGAACGCGCGGGGCGGTCGGTGCGGTTCGCCTGACGCGGGTCACCCTGACGGGCCGGGCGGTCACCGTAGGAGGGACGCTCGGTCCGCTCGCCGCGGTTGTACGCGGGACGCTCGGTGCGGTCACCGTAGGAGGGACGCTCGGACCGCTCGCCACGGTTGTACGCGGGACGCTCGGTGCGGTCACCGTACGAGGGACGCTCCGTGCGCTCACCCCGGTTGTAGGCCGGGCGCTCGTTGCGGTCGCCACCACGGTTGTACGCGGGACGGTCGTTCCGGTCGCCGTAGGAGGGACGCTCGGACCGCTCGCCACGGTTGTACGCCGGACGCTCGGTGCGGTCGCCACCACGGTTCGAGGCCGGGCGGTCGTTCCGGTCACCGTAGGAGGGACGCTCGGCCCGCTCGCCACGGTTGTACGCAGGACGCTCGTTCCGGTCACCGTAGGACGGACGCTCGGACCGCTCGCCACGGTTGTAGGACGGGCGCTCGTTCCGGTCGCCACCGCGGTTGTACGCAGGACGCTCGTTCCGGTCACCGTAGGACGGACGCTCAGTCCGCTCGCCACGGTTGTAGGCGGGGCGCTCGTTGCGGTCGCCACCACGGTTGTACGCAGGGCGCTCGTTGCGGTCGCCACCACGGTTGTACGCGGGACGCTCGTTCCGGTCGCCACCACGGCTGTACGCGGGACGCTCGTTCCGGTCGCCACCACGGTTGTACGCAGGACGCTCATTGCGGTCGCCGCGGGGTGCGCGGTCGCCGCGCTCCTCCGACTCGAAGCGGGCGGCGCGCTCGGCACGCTCGTCTGCGTTCCAGCGTGACTTCTGCGGCGCTCCACCGGCGTCGGGACGGTAGCCGCGGTGGCCTTCGCTCTTGCTGCCGGACTTCGCGCCTGGGCGTGAGCCGAAAGGCCGCTTGTTCTCGCCGTACTTGGACTTGGGGTCGAAGTTCTTGGCCGGGCGTTTGCCGGCGGGGGTGTTGTTCTTGGGCATGGAGAAATGCTTTCCGGGTTATAACTCGTTCGCATGAACAACCTGCATGACTCACACAGCGCCATCCGAAACCTCGGCTGCGCTGCGGCATGCTCATACCCGGGCGATCACTGGCCGGGGCCGTCCACATCATGTGTGTGTTCGCGGAGTTCTCTCCGACGAAACCGGCCCACCAGACTGACATAACCCTCCGCGGTACAAACGCGGTGTCTAGAGCCGACTCACCTACGTTACCCGATCCACCCTGAGAAGTCACGGAGCATGGCTCCCAGGCAGGCCCGCGGCGGCGTGGCAGCATGGGTGCATGCCCAGCCCCATCGAGGATTACGCCCTCATCGGTGATTGCCACACCGCCGCGCTCGTGTCGTCGGAAGGCAGCATCGACTGGCTGTGCCTCCCCCGGTTCGACTCGCCCTCGATGTTCGGCGCACTGCTCGGCACCGAGGACCACGGCTGCTGGACGGTCCGGCCCGCCGACGCGCGGGCGACGGCGAGCCGCGCCTACCTCGACGACACCTTCGTCCTCGAGACCGTCTGGACGACCCCCGACGGGCAGGTGCGCGTGACCGACCTCATGCCCCACGGCGACCGCCGGGCGGATGTGGTCCGCCGGGTCGAGGGGCTCAGCGGCACCGTCGCGGTCGACGTCGAGGTGCGCCTCCGCTTCGGGTACGCCGACGCGATCCCGTGGGTGCGGCAGCTCCCGGACGGCTCCGGGATCGTCGCGGTCGCCGGCCCCGACGCCGTCGTGGTCCGCGGTGTGCACCTGACGGCGTCCGATCACGCCCACTCGGCGACCGTCGAGGTCTCCGCGGGCGACACCGTCGACCTCACCCTCACCTGGTACCCCTCGCACCGCGAGGTACCGGACCCGGTCGACGTCGGCCCGCGCATCGACCACACGATCGCCTGGTGGCGCGACTGGGCGTCCCGCTGCGATCCCGCCGACGAGTACGAGGAGGCGGTCGTGCGGTCGCTACTCGTCCTCCGTGCCCTCACGCATGAGGACACCGGGGGCATCGTCGCCGCCGCGACCACGAGCCTGCCGGAGTCGTTCGGGGGCGTCCGCAACTGGGACTACCGCTACGTCTGGCTGCGCGACGCCTCGCTGACCCTCGAAGCCCTCATGCAGCACGGCTTCACCGAGGAGGCGCACGACTGGCGCAGGTGGCTCCTCCGGGCGATCGCCGGTGATCCGAACGACCTGCAGATCATGTACGGCCTCGCCGGCGAACGCCACCTCGTGGAGGAGGAGCTCGACAGCCTCCCCGGCTACCTCGGCGCCGCCCCCGTGCGCGTCGGCAACGGCGCCTACACGCAGTACCAGGGCGACGTCTTCGGGTCCGTGATGATCGCCCTCGACGAGGCGCGCTCGGTCGGTCTCGCGGACGACGACTTCTCGTGGAGCCTCCAGCGCGCGCTGCTCGGCGTCCTCGAGGAGCACTGGAACCGTCCCGACCGCGGCATCTGGGAGGTGCGGGGCGACGAGCAGCACTTCACCCACTCGCGCGCCATGATCTGGGCGGCGCTCGACCGCGGTGTCCGCGCGGTCCGCGAGCACGGCCTGGACGGGCCCGTCGAACGCTGGGAGGCCCTCCGCGAGACCCTCCGCGAGACGATCGAGCGCGAGAACGTCGACCATGCACGCGGGTGCTACGTCCAGCACGCCGGGACGACCGAGGTCGACGCGTCGCTGCTCGTCCTCGCGCAGATCGGCTACGTGGCGCCCGACGACCCGCGCATGCTCGCGACGGTGGCCGCCATCGAGGAGGACCTCCTCCAGGACGGTCTGCTCCTGCGCTACCGCACCACGAGCGGGGTCGACGGTCTGCCGGGCGACGAGCACCCGTTCCTCGCGTGCTCGTTCTGGCTCGTGCAGCAGTACGCGGCCTCGGGCCGACTCAACGACGCCCGCGAGCTGATGGACCGGCTGCTGTCCTTCCGCAACGACCTGGGCCTGCTGTCCGAGGAGTACGACGTGCAGCAGGCGCGGCAGGTCGGCAACACCCCGCAGGCGCTCTCGCACCTCACCCTCGTCCGAGCCGCCGACGCCATCGCCGCAGCCACCCCCTCCCCCTCCAGCCCGCGAACTGTCACCAAACGCTAGTCACGGGCCCCGGAACGAGCCTCAAGTGACAGTTCGCGGGCAGGTGGAGGGACATCAGCGGGTGAAGCGGGCCGCGCGCTCGTCGGAGGCGGCGAGCGCGATCCGGGTGCGGAAGTTCTGCGAGACCTGCTCCGGCAGGGCGTCGAGCGGGAACCACCGCGCCTCGGAGTTCTCGCCGTCCGCCGGATACGGCTCGCCCGACTCGTAGCGGCATCGGAACACGAGGTCGATGTACTGCGTGATGTCGCCGTTGTCGTAGACGTTCTGCGGGAGCACCTGCACCTGGGCGAGACGCTCGGCGACCGCGACCACGGCAGCCTCCTCGAGGACCTCGCGCTCCGCCGCCACCGCGGGCTCCTCACCCGGGTCGATGATGCCCGTGACCGGCGTCCACGCCCCGTTGTCCTGGCGCCGGACGAGCAGGACCTCGGCCTCGGGTGTCCCGAGACCGCGCAGGACCACCGCGGTCACCCCCGTCAACCAGAGGGGCGCGTGCCCGATCCGCTCGCGAAGGGCCAGTACGAAGTCAGGAGTCGCCATGCCTCGACTCTACGGGGGCGGCACCGGGACACGAGATCGAAACACGAGTGCGGTCTACTGGGCGTATGGAACACGATCCCATCACCGTCTCGATCGAGCGACGCGTCAACCCGGCGTCGATCTCCGAGGCCACCATCTGGGTCCAGGCGGGCATCAACCTGGCGAACCGGTACCCCGGCTTCCTCGGCTCCGGCTGGGTGCGCGCGGGTGCCGAGAGCGACGTCTGGTACATGCTGTACCGCTTCGCGGACGAACAGACGCTGACCGACTGGGAGGAGTCGAAGGAACGCGCCTGGTGGCTGTCGAGCGGCCGCGAGTTCATGGAGCAGTCCCGCGTCGAGCGGCGCAGCGGGATCGAAGGGTGGTTCGACGCACCGGACGGCATCCTCCGCGTCGAGGAGGCCGAGCTCTCCGGCGACCCGGATCCGATCCCGCCCGCGCCGCCGCGCTGGAAGCAGGCGGTGAGCATCTGGTTGGGCTTCTTCCCGCTCAACCTCGTCTTCACCCTCCTCGTCACGGCGCTCGTGCCCGGTTGGGAGCCGCTCGGTGTGTTCCTCCATGTGCTCATCTCGACGCTCGTCCTGACGCCGATCATGACCTACTGGCTCCTGCCGCTCGTCACGAGGCTGCTGCGGCCCTGGTTGACGGCTCCGCGACGAAGCGGGCGCACCGCAGGCTGATCCGGCGGCCTGACGACGCTGCGACGTCAGGCGTCCTCCGCCTTCGTCTGCTCCCGGAACTGGCTCGGGCTGAGACCGGTGTGCGCGACGACCGCTCGACGGAGGTGCGCCTGCGAGTGGTAGCCGCATCGGGTCGCGACCTCGGCGATCGACAGGCCCCGGTGATCGGGGTCCGAGAGGAGGGCGAGCGCGAGCTGCACCCGCCGCTCGGCGATCTCGCCCGCGGCGCTCGTGCCCGAGCCCTCGAACACCCGTTGCAGAGACCTGGTCGACATGTTGAAGCGACGCGCCAGCGTCTCCGGTCGCAGCTCCCGCTCGGCGAAGGACGCGGCGATGTGCTCGATGATCCGGAGCCGGAGCGGAACCCGCCCGGCCTCACCCTCGGCCCGGAAGAGGTCGTTCTCCGCGTAGAGGGTCGCGAGCATCGTGTCGATCACCCGGCAGAGTCTGAGCTGCGCGGCGCCGCCGATCGGTTCGAACGCGGAGATGACCTCCACGAGGAATGCGGCGCTGGCCCGCAGCAGCGGCGACGGTGCCAACGGGCCGAGGGCGCTCGTCGGGGCGATGCCGAGGCGGCGGAGCGCACGCATCGGCACGAACACGTACAGATAGGTCGCGTGGTCGTGGATCGTCGTCCGGTAGGTCTCGGCGCCCTCCGTGAGCGTCCCGGTCCCGGGGAGCAGGTCGAGTTGCTGTCGGCCGTGGACCAGACTGGCCGCCCCCTCGATGAGCATCACGATCGTCGCGACCGGTTCATCGAGCCCGTAGGCGTCGGCGACGACGTCGAAGGTCCCGGGCCCGACCGTGTTGCGATGGAGGACGTACTCGCCGAGCGTGATCGAGTCGACGGTCATCGAGAACCGATCGGGGTCCACCTCCACGAATCGCAGTGCGCCCGACACCTCGTGCATCCCGGTCGCACCCTCGAACCGTCGTGTGGTGATGCGGCCGCGCGCAGGGAACCGACCGGATAGGGCATCATCAGGTGCGGGCATCATCGGACCCTTCGAAGAGATCCTCCACCCTCGCACAGGGTTCCGCCCGAATCGAGGGGTTGCCAGCCGCATCGCACAGTGGTCGGCGATACTGGACTGATGATCTCCGCTGACCTCGCCCGAGCGCTCCGCACCGCCGGCCTGCGCTGGACTCCCGAACCCGGCGACCGCTTCACCATCGACGGCGGTGAGCTCGCCGGCGACGTGTTCACGGTGAGCGAGATGACCGTCGAGGTGCACGAGCACCCGGGTGGCCGCAGTTTCGGCTTCAACGGCACGACCGAGTGGGCGTTGGACTCCGTCGATCAGGAGGAGACGCTCTGGCTGCCGTCGGAACACCAGCTGCGTGCCCTGCTGCGCGGCTCGTTCCGGTCGCTCGAACGCGCGGTGTCCCCGGCTGCGCCGACCGACGGCGAGCCGACACTCGACGACGAACTCGACGTCCTCCTGTCGTTGGGCGACGCCGAGGCGTACACCGTCGTGGTCGAGCTCGGCGGCGAACTGCGACGGTTCAGCGCCGCGACGGCGCCCGACGCTTACGCGACCGCCCTGCTCGAGCTCATCCTGCGCTCGGTCGCCTGACCACGGTTCCGGAGCCGCCGCACCGCCCGCCCGCACCGCCCGCACGCTCCGCCGAGCGCTCAGCGACCCCGGATCCGCCGCGACAGCTCGGCCGCCGCCGGGTGGATCTCGCGGGCCAACCACGCCGGATCGAGCCCGGCATCGGCGTCGTAGGTGACCGCGATCGCCGCCGCCGGCCACCCCGTGTGGTCGCGGACGACCACCCCGACACTCGCGAGACCGAGCGTCACCCCGCCGGCCTCGCGCGCATAGCCGTCCTGGGTCGTCTGGGCCAGGACCTGACGGAGCTCCCGGTACCGCTTCGGCCCGTGGCCGGTGCGGTCGACGAACGCCGCCTGGTCGGGGAACAGGGCGCGCAGCTGGCCGGCCGGGAACGCGGCGAGGATCGCGCAGCCGCTGGCGGTCAGGTGAGCCGGGAGGCGCACACCGACATCGGTGACGAGGTGCGGCCGACGCGGGGCGCGCTCATCCACGATGTAGAGCACGTCCCGGCCGTGCAGCACGGCGAGATGCGCGCTCTCACCCACCCGGTCGACCAGCTCGGCGAGCAACGGGCGCCCGAGCATGCTGAGCGGCTCCTGGCGCGCGTAACCACCGGAGAGTTCGAAGGCGGCGACCCCGAGCCCGTAGCGACGGGCTTCGGGCAGGTGGACCACGAAGCCGTGCTCCTGCAGCACGCTGAGGAGGTGGTAGACCGTCGATCTCGGCAGGTCGAGTGCCGAGGCGATCGCCGCGGCCGGAAGCGGGCCGCGGGCGCCGGCGAGATGGCTCAGCACACGAAGGGTGGCGTCGGCTGCCGGGACCTGACTCACCGCTGACCTCGTCTCCGCGGCTCGAACACGGCCGCCTGGTCGTCCATGTCTGTCATCCCAGACACGGACGACTCTACGCGCACCGCCGCGGTGGGCGCCCGGGTGTTCCATCGGAATATGGACATCCAGCCCGGCGCGACCCCGACCACTAGCGACCCGACGACCTCCGGTCGCCCGCATCCCGAGCCCGCCGAACCGGCCTCGGTCGTCCTGGGCGCCGGGCCGCTGTCGATCGACGAGGTCGTCGCCGTCGCCCGACACGGCGCACGGATCGACCTCGACGACGAGGCCCTCGACGGTGTCGCCGCATCCCGTCGGATCATCGAGGCGCTCGCCTCCGACCCCGAGCCCCACTACGGGATCTCGACCGGGTTCGGTGCGCTCGCGACCACGTTCATCGAGCCGACGCGCCGCGCGCAGCTGCAGGCGAGTCTCGTCCGCTCGCACGCCGCCGGCAGCGGCGAGGTCGTCGAGCGGGAGGTCGTGCGTTCCCTGATGACGCTGCGCCTCTCGACGCTCATGACGGGCCGCACCGGTGTGCGGGTGGAGACGGTCCGCGCCTACGCGGCGATGCTGAACGCCGACATCACCCCGGTCGTGCGCGAGTACGGGTCGCTCGGATGCTCCGGCGACCTCGCGCCCCTCGCGCACTGCGCGCTGGCGGTGATGGGCGAGGGTGAGGTGACCGACATGTCCGGTCGCGTGCGCCCCGCGGCGGACGCGCTCGCGGATGCCGGCCTCCAGCCGGTCCAACTCGCCGAGAAGGAGGGACTCGCGCTCATCAACGGCACCGACGGCATGCTGGGGATGCTGGCGCTCGCCGTGGACGACCTGCGGATGCTCTTGCGCACCGCCGACGTCGCCGCGGCGATGAGCGTCGAGGGCCTGCTCGGCACGGACGCGGTGTTCGCCGCCGACCTGCAGGCCCTGCGCCCGCAGTCGGGTCAGGCCGAGAGCGCCGCGAACCTGCGGTTGCTGCTCGACGGCTCCCCGATCGTCGCCAGCCACCGGGGTCCCGAGTGCACCCGGGTGCAGGACGCCTACTCACTGCGCTGTGCCCCGCAGGTGCACGGTGCCGCCAGGGACACGGTCGACCACGCCGCGATGGTCGCCGCGCGGGAGCTCGCGAGTGCCGTCGACAACCCGGTCCTCACGCCGGACGGGCGGGTCGAGTCGAACGGGAACTTCCACGGTGCCCCGGTCGCCTACGTGCTCGACTTCCTCGCGATCGCCGTCGCCGACGTCGCGTCCATGTCGGAGCGCCGCACCGACCGCTTCCTGGACCGGAGCCGGAGCAACGGCCTCCCGCCGTTCCTCGCGCACGAGGTCGGGGTCGACTCGGGCCTCATGATCGCTCAGTACACGGCGGCCGGCATCGTGAGCGAACTGAAACGCCTGGCACACCCGGCGTCCGTCGACTCGATCCCGTCCTCCGCGATGCAGGAGGACCACGTCTCGATGGGCTGGGCGGCGGCGCGGAAGCTCCGTCGGGCGATCGACGGTCTCAGCCGGGTGCTGGCGATCGAGGTCATGACGGCAGCCCGTGGCCTCGACCTGCGCAACCCGCTCGAGCCGGCCGTCGGCACCGGGGCGGTGCTCCGCCGGGTGCGTGAGCAGGTCACGGGTCCCGGACCCGACCGGTTCCTCTCCCCCGAGATCGAGGCGGTCACCGCGCTGGTGCAGTCGGGCGAGGTCGTGCGGGCGGTCACCGGCGCGGTCGGCGATCTCCGCTGAGTCGGGCGTCGCACGACGAAGCCCTCGGGCGCCGGTGACGGCGTTCCCGAGGGCTTCGTGTCGAGGGGCTCGAACCTCAGCTCATCGACCGAGCGGGAGGTGGTCGATCACGGCCACTGCGCGCGGCGGCGCTTCGGCCGTTCGGTGCCCGAAGACGGCTCAGTCCCGGGTGCCGGGTCGGCATCGGGCTTCGGCTCAGCGTCAGGCGTCGGCTGGGTGTCGCTCGTCGGGCTGGAGTCAGCAGGGAGCTCGGACTTCTGCGCCGCCTCAGCCTCTCCGGCCGGCTCCGTCTCCAGGACCGGCTCGGGCTCGGCGACCGGCTCAGCCGTCGCTTCCGGCTCAGGCTGCACCGCAGGGGCTGCGTGCTCGCCGGAATGAGCGACCTCGTCCGCAGGGGCGTCGGAGACCGCGTCGGGAAGGGTGATCGCTTCGGTGCGCGGCAGCTCGTCACCCGTCGCCACATGCGCCCCGTGCACCTCGTGGGCTTCGTGCACCTCGTGCGCGGCCGGGCGCGTCATCGGTCGATCCGCCGCCGGCTCAGTCGGCGCAACGACCGGCGGCTCGGGTGCGGCATCCGCCGGTTCCGCGTCAGCCGGAGCGGCGCCGTCTGG
>NZ_JACYTW010000074.1:0-14632 GCF_014841395.1 Plantibacter sp. CFBP 13570
AGCGCGGTCGCGTCGAGCGTCACCGGGGCGCCGCCGTGCGCGGCCATGGCCCGCGCGATCCCTCGGGCGACGACGTCGCGTGGTGCCAGCTCGGCGTCGGGGTGGAGCTCCCGCATGAAGCGTTCACCGTTCGCGTCCCGGAGGACGGCCCCCTCGCCACGGACGGCCTCGGAGACGAGGAAACTTCCGGGTGTGGCGAGCGCGGTCGGGTGGAACTGGACGAACTCCACGTCGGCCAGCACCGCTCCAGCACGGAGTGCTGCAGCGGCGCCGTCACCCGTCGCGACCGCCGGGTTGGTCGTGAACGGGTAGAGCTGCCCGACACCGCCGGTGGCGAGGATCACCTGGTCGGCGTCGACGGTGAACGCACCTCGCTCGGAGGACCGGAGGTGTGCACCGGTGACCGTCCCGGCGGTGACGACCAGGTCGACGAGGACGGTGTGCTCCAGCACGGTGACCCGCCGGGCCGCAAGCGTCTCGACGAGCGCCGTCTCGATCGCCGCGCCGGTCGCGTCACCGCCGGCGTGCAGCACCCGGGGGTAGGAGTGGGCCGCTTCGAGGCCCTTCGCGAAGCCGTCGCCGTCGCGGTCGAACGCCACACCGAAGGCGATGAGCTCGCGGATCCGTTCGGGCCCCTCGGTGCAGAGCACCCGGACGGCCTCCTCGTCGCACAGCCCCGCGCCGGCCAGCAGCGTGTCCCGGACGTGGTCCTCGACGCGGTCGTCGTCGAACATGACCCCGGCGATCCCGCCCTGCGCATAGCGCGTGTTGCTCTGGCCGAGGACGTCCTTCGTGACGACCACGACCTCGTGCCGTTCACTCGCGTGGATCGCGGCCACGAGCCCGGCGATCCCGCTCCCGACCACGAGCACCGTCGCCATGTCAGCCGGCCTGGGTTCCGGTGGCGACCGGCGGCTTCGCGGCGAGCATGCGCTCGAGCGACAGGCGGGCCGGGACGGCCACGTCGTCGGAGACGGTGATGCGGTTGAGCACCTCGCCCGCGACGAGCCCTTCGAGCACCCAGGCCAGGTAGCCGGGGTGGATGCGGTACATCGTCGAGCAGGGGCAGATCACGTCGTCGAGGCAGAAGATCGTGTGCTGCGGGTACTGCGCGGCGAGGCGCTGCACCATGTTGATCTCGGTGCCGATCGCGAACGTGGTGCCGTCCGGCGCCGCCGCGATGGCCTTCTGGATGTAGTCCGTCGATCCCGCCTCGTCGGCGGCGTCGACGACCGCCATCGGGCACTCGGGGTGCACGATGACCCGGACGCCCGGGTGCTGCGCTCGGGCGCGGTCGATCTGGTCGACGGTGAACCGCTTGTGCACCGAGCAGAAGCCGTGCCACAGGATGACCTCTGCCTGCTCCAGGTCGGTCGCCTGGTTGCCGCCGAGCGGGCGGTTCGGGTTCCACATCGGCATGTGCTCGAGCGGCACGCCAAGCTTCTTGGCGGTGTTCCGACCCAGGTGCTGGTCCGGGAAGAACAGCACCCGCTGTCCGCGCTCGAAGGCCCACCGCAGGACCGTCTCCGCGTTGCTGGACGTGCAGACGATCCCGCCGTGCCGACCGCAGAAGCCCTTGAGCGCCGCCGAGGAGTTCATGTAGGTGACGGGGATGACCGGTACCCGGCCGTCGGCGTCCGGTTCGGTCCCGTAGAGCGCCTCGAGGGCCTCCCACGCCTCCTCGACCTGGTCGATGTCCGCCATGTCGGCCATCGAGCAGCCGGCGGCGAGGTTCGGGAGGATCACGGCCTGCTCGGGTCCGGACAGGAGGTCGGCCGTCTCGGCCATGAAGTGCACGCCGCAGAACACGATCGCCTCGGCCTCGGTGCGTGCCTTGGCCGCGTTCGCGAGCTGGAAGGAGTCGCCGATGTAGTCGGCGTGCTGGACCACCTCATCCCGCTGGTAGAAGTGCCCGAGGATCACGACGCGGTCTCCGAGGGTCTGCTTCGCGGCCACGATGCGGCGGTGGAGTTCATCGTTGGAGGCGTCGCGATAGGCGGCCGGAAGCTGGCCCTGCCGAGGCGAACCGGTCGGGATGACGTCGCCCATCGACGCGCCAGGGCCGTAGCTCGGCGGCTGCAGGTCGAACACCCAGGGCCCGGCCGCGAGCTCGGGCGCGCAGGTCGCGCCGTCGGACGCACCCTCGGTGATCTGCTGGATGGTGTCGTCGACGGATGCGGTGATGGTCATGCTGGCTCCTCGGACTGCTGACGGGTGGTCGGGGTGGACGTCGTGGGCCTGCGGCCCGTCGACCGCCCGGGCGACGGGGTCTCCGGTCGGGTGACGGGCTGGGTCCACCGGTAGAGCCGCGCCGGGCGGTGGCGCCCACCGGTGCGGAGTTCGTCGGTCTGCAGGACGAGACCGGAGGACTCGACCTGGCGCCGGAAGTTCGCGGGGTCGAGCTGCTTCTGCAACACCGCCTCGTGCACCTCCCGGAGTTCGGAGAGGGTGAAGGTCTCCCCGAGGAAGGCGTGCGCGATGTGGCTGTATTCCAGCTTGTTCCGGAGTCGCCACAGGGCGTACTCCACGATGTCGCGGTGGTCGAACGCCAACGGGGGGAGCGCGTCGGCCGGGAACCAGCGCACGTTCTGGCCGAGCCGCGTGCGCTTCGCCTCGTCGGACCCGACGAGCGCCCAGTAGACGATCGAGACGACCCGCTCGGCGGGGGAGCGGTCGAGGTCGCCGAACGCGTACAACTGCTCGAGGTACCGCGGGCGGAGTGAGGTGGTCGTCTCCAGGGTCGACGAGGCCGCGTCCGCGAGGGACTCCGCGGCACCGAGCGGGCCGCCCGGCAGCGCCCAGAGGCCGTCGTAGGGCTCACGGATGCGCCGGACGAGCGGGAGCCAGATGCCCGGCTGCGGGTCGGTCGCGCCGAACCCGTCGTCGGCTCGGAGCGTGAAGATGACGGTCGAGACCGCGAGGCCGACCTGCGGGTCCGTCTGCTCCGCGGGAGTCGTCGATCGCTGCATGGGGGATCTCCGTGTTCCGGAGCACCGGCGGCACTTCAGGTAGAAATGACCCGTACTCAATACAGGCTTAGTGTACACCTGACTCGAACAAGGTCCTGCGCCGAGGCGACCACTCGCGATATGCTGGCGGCTCAATCGAACATCGGGCCGCAAACACGATGCGGGAGAGCCGGTACGCCGGCACCGAAGGAGCAAGCCTCCCCGCCAATCTCTCAGGTCCTGTACCGCATCGGACTGGCCACTCTGGAAAGCAGCGCACGTTCGTGGTGCGCTCGCCGACGGTGAAAGCAGTGTCCGCAGCAGCGGCGCTCGTGAAGCTCTCAGGCCAATGACAGAGGGGGAGTTCCCAACGGGCACCGTCAGGTGCCCGCAGCGCACCACGCGACCCCGGAGAACTCGTGACCGACCTCGAACGAACCAGCCCGCTCCATGCCGTCCACGAAGCCGCCGGCGCGAGCTTCACGGACTTCGCCGGATGGCAGATGCCCGTGCGGTACTCGAGCGACCTCGCCGAGCACCACGCCGTGCGCACCGCCGCCGGCATCTTCGACATCTCCCACATGGCCGAGATCCAGGTCGTGGGCGACGACGCCGCCGACTTCCTCGACCAGGCGCTCGCGGGCAAGCTGTCCGCCATCGATCTGCTCCAGGCCAAGTACTCCCTGCTGCTGAACGAGGTCGGCGGCATCATCGACGACCTCGTCGTCTACCGCAACGGTGAGCACGAGTACCTCGTCGTCGCGAACGCGGGCAACCACGACGCCGTCGTCGCAGCGCTCACCGAGCGGGCCGCGGCGTTCGAGCACGTGGTCGTCATGGACCGCAGCGACGAGATCGCGCTCATCGCCGTCCAGGGGCCCGCCTCCCGCGCCATCCTCCAGGCGACCGAGGGGCTCCACATCCTGGACGAACTGCCCTCCCTCGACGAGGTGAAGTACTACCGCGCGACGGGTGCCTCCTTCGAGAACGGCACGGTCTTCATCGGGCGCACCGGGTACACCGGCGAGGACGGGTTCGAGCTGTACGTCGACGCGGCCGACGCCGTGGAGCTGTGGAACGCCATCGTCGCCGCCGGGACACCGCTCGGACTGGTCCCCGCCGGGCTCGCCAGTCGCGACACGCTCCGGCTCGAAGCCGGCATGCCGTTGTACGGCCACGAGCTCGGTCCGGACATGCTGCCCGTGCAGGCCGGACTCGGCCGCGTCGTCGCACTCGGCAAGCACGGCACGTTCATCGGTCGTGACGCCGTCGAGGCCGGTCCGGCGGACGACGCACCGGTGCTCGTCGCCCTCGTCTCCGAGGGGCGTCGTGCCGGTCGTGCCGGTTACCGTGTCCTCGCCGGCGACACGACCGTCGGCGAGGTGACGAGCGGGGCACTGTCGCCCACCCTCGGACACCCGATCGCCATGGCCTACGTGCACCCCGACCACGCCGAGCCGGGCACCGTGCTCGACATCGACGTCCGCGGCACGCGGATCCCCGCGACCGTCACCACGCTCCCCTTCTATTCGAGAGAGAAGTAACCCATGGCCGACAAGACCACCCTCAAGTACACCGCCGAGCACGAGTGGATCCGCGTCGAGGGCGATCTCGCCGTCATCGGGATCACCGACTACGCCGCCGAGAAGCTCGGCGACGTCGTCTTCGTGGACCTCCCCGCCGTCGGCGCGGCGCTCTCGGCCAGCACCGTGGTCGGCGAGATCGAGTCCACGAAGTCCGTCGGGGAGCTCTTCGCGCCACTCGACGGCGAGGTCGTCGAGGCCAACGACGCCGTCGTCGACGACCCGTCGCTCGTCAACAGCGACCCGTTCGGTGCCGGCTGGCTCGTCTCGGTGCGCTACGACGCGCTGCCCGACACGCTCCTCAGCTGGGACGACTACGCCGCGCTGGTGGGCGAGTGATGGCGGACCGCTTCGCAGAACGGCACATCGGAACCGACACCGCCGCCCAGGCGACGATGCTCGCCGCCGTCGGGTACGACAGCGTCGACGCCCTCCTCGCCGCGGCCGTCCCGTCCGCCATCACGGCCGCCGAACTCGCCTCGTCGAGCATCCCCGACGCCGCGACCGAGCGCGCGGCACTCGCCGAACTCCGTGAGCTCGCCGGCCGCAACACGGTGAACCGGAGCCTGATCGGTCTCGGCTACTTCGACACGATCACACCGGCGGTCATCAAGCGGAACGTGCTCGAGAACCCCTCCTGGTACACGGCCTACACGCCGTACCAGCCCGAGATCTCGCAGGGCCGCCTCGAAGCGCTCATCAACTTCCAGACGATGGTCGCCGACCTCACCGGTCTCGACACGGCCAACGCCTCGATGCTCGACGAGAGCACCGCGGTCGTCGAAGGCATGCTCCTCGCGCGCCGGGCCTCGAAGCTCGCCGACGCGACGTTCATCGTCGACGCCGACGCGTACCCGCAGACGAAGGCGCTCCTCCAGAGCCGAGCCGAAGCGGTCGGCATCGACCTCGTCGAGCTGCCGTTGTCCACCACCTCGCCCGAGGACCTCCCGGCGGCGTTCGGCGTCTTCGTGCAGTACCCCGGCGCCTCCGGGCTCGTGTGGGACCCGTCGGCGGTCATCGCGGCGGTCACGGCGGCCGGCGGCGTGTCGGTCGTCGCGGCCGATCTCCTCGCCCTCACGCTCATCTCCTCGCCCGGTTCCCTCGGCGCGGACATCGCGGTCGGGACGAGCCAGCGCTTCGGCGTGCCGATGGGCTTCGGCGGGCCGCACGCTGGGTACCTCGCGGTCCGCAAGGGCCTCGAGCGCCAGATGCCCGGTCGCCTCGTCGGCGTCAGCCAGGACGCGGCGGGTCACCCCGCCTACCGGCTCACGCTGCAGACGCGCGAGCAGCACATCCGCCGTGAGAAGGCCACGAGCAACATCTGCACGGCCCAGGTCCTGCTGGCGGTCATGGCCGCGATGTACGCCGTGTACCACGGGCCCGACGGGCTCAAGCGGATCGCGCAGTCGGTGCACGCGACCACCGCGAGTGCAGCCCGTCTGCTGGGGTCGGCGGGTGTCGAGGTGCTCACGGAGCACTACTTCGACACCCTGCAGGTACGCGTCGCCGACAGCGCAGCGGTGGTGGCGGGTGCGCACGACCGCGGCCTCCTGCTGTGGGCCGTCGACGAGACGACCGTCTCGATGAGCTTCGACGAGGTGAGCGCGGTCGAGAGCGTCGTCCCGACGCTCGTCGAGGTGCTCACGACCGCTGGGAACGCCACCCCCGGAGAGCCGTCGGCGTACGTCTTCGACGAGGGGTCGTCCGCCTCGGCGTTCGGTCCGAGTGCCGTGTCGGAGTACCCGGCCGCGCTTGCCCGCGAGACCGAGTATCTGACGCACCCGGTGTTCAACACGCACCACTCGGAGACCGCCATGATGCGGTACCTCAAGCAGCTGGCCGACCGCGACTACGCGCTCGACCGGGGGATGATCCCGCTGGGTTCGTGCACGATGAAGCTCAACGCCGCCACCGAGATGGAGGCCGTCACCTGGCCCGAGTTCGCCGGGCTGCACCCGTTCGCCCCGCGCGAGGACGTCGCAGGCTCCCTCGAGCTCGTCGACCAGCTCGAGACCTGGCTGGCCGAGGTCACGGGGTACGACTCCGTCTCCCTCCAG
Organism: Plantibacter sp. CFBP 13570; assembly: GCF_014841395.1. Lineage (NCBI taxonomy): Bacteria > Bacillati > Actinomycetota > Actinomycetes > Micrococcales > Microbacteriaceae > Plantibacter > Plantibacter sp. CFBP 13570. Next base: position 6,589 of record NZ_JACYTW010000074.1, read on the forward strand.
CCGAACGCCGGCAGCCAGGGTGAGCTCGCCGGCCTCCTCGCCATCCGCGGCTACCACCGCGCGAACGGCGACGAGCAGCGGACGGTCTGCCTCATCCCGTCGAGCGCGCACGGCACGAACGCGGCCTCCGCCGTCCTCGCCGGCATGCGTGTGGTCGTCGTCGCGTGCGACGAGCAGGGCAACGTCGACCTCGACGACCTCCGGTCGAAGATCGAGGCCAACGCCGAGTCCCTCGCCGCGCTCATGATCACCTACCCGTCCACCCACGGCGTGTACGAGCACGAGGTGAAGACCATCACCCAGGCCGTGCACGACGCCGGCGGCCAGGTCTACGTCGACGGCGCGAACCTCAACGCCCTGCTCGGCTACGCGCGGTTCGGGGAGTTCGGCGGCGACGTCTCGCACCTGAACCTGCACAAGACGTTCTGCATCCCGCACGGCGGTGGCGGCCCCGGTGTCGGGCCGGTCGCGGCGAAGGCGCACCTCGCGCCGTTCCTGCCCGGTCACCCGCTGGCGCAGCGCGCCGAGCACCCGCTGCTCGGCGGCGGGACGGTCGTGCACGACGGCGGTCCGATCTCTGCGGCTCCCTACGGCAGCCCGAGCATCCTGCCGATCTCGTGGGCGTACGTCCGCATGATGGGTTCGGAAGGGCTCCGCGAGGCGACCGGTGCCGCGGTGCTCGCGGCGAACTACATCGCTGCGCGACTGCGCGACCACTATCCCGTCCTGTACACGGGCGACAGCGACCTCGTGGCGCACGAGTGCATCCTCGACCTCCGTCCGCTCAAGGAGGCGACCGGGATCTCCGTCGACGACGTGGCGAAGCGCCTCGTCGACTACGGCTTCCACGCGCCGACGATGTCGTTCCCCGTCGCGGGGACGCTCATGGTCGAGCCGACCGAGAGTGAGGACCTCACCGAGGTCGACCGCTTCGTCGACGCGATGATCGCGATCAAGGCGGAAGCGGACGCCGTCGCGGCGGGCGAGTGGCCTGCCGACGACAACCCGCTCGTCGGGGCGCCGCACACGGCCCAGTCGGTCATCGAGGGGGAGTGGACGCACGCGTACTCGCGCGAGCTCGCCGTCTACCCCGTGCACACGCTCGTGCGCACGAAGTACTGGCCGCCGGTGCGTCGCATCGACCAGGCGTACGGCGACCGCAACCTCGTGTGCGCCTGCCCGCCGCCCGAGGCCTTCGCCTAGCCGGTCCATGAGCACTCCCTCGCCCATTCGTGGGCGAGGGAGTGCTCATTCGTCCCGTGATGGGCGAACGGGTCATCAGGAGGACGGCGTCGCGGCGAAGATCTCCGGCCACCAGGCGACGGCGAGCGGGAAGCCCGCGAACGAGATGATGTCGATGACCGTGTGCGCGACGACGAGGGGCATCACCCGACCCCAGCGCTTGTAGCACCAGCCGAACGCGATCCCCATGGCGACGTTGCCGAAGAACGGCCCGATGCCCTGGTATAGGTGGTAGCTCCCGCGGAGGACTGCGGTCGACAGGATGATCGTCCACCACCCCCACCCGATCTCGCGGAGCCTGGTGTACAGATAGCCGATGATGATGACCTCCTCCTGGAGGCCGGCGCGGAGGGCGGAGAAGACGAGCATCGGGATCGTCCACCAGTACATGGTGTCGGGGAACGTCGAGACCGCGACCGTGACGCCGAGTGCGCGGCCCAACGCGTACACACCGATGCCGGGGACACCGATCGCGGCGACGAGCAGCAGACCGCGGCCGAGGTCGCGTCCGGGTGAGCGGAGGTCGAGTCCCATCCGCGCGAAGCCGCTGCGTCCGGGCTGCCAGAGCAGGTAGATGACGAGGGCGACCGGCGCGAGCTGGAAGAAGAGCCCGAGGAACTGGTAGCTGAAGTCGAGCCACTCCCGGGTGGCCTGCGTGGTGTTGATCGCCGCAGATTGATCGGAGAGCGGCGGCCCCGCGGTGAGCTTCGCGATGAGCGAGATGATCGAGTACACCGCCGACGCCCCGAGGCTCAGCGCGAGGACGATGCCGATCTCCCACCAGCGACGGCTGTCTCCGGCGCCCTCGGGGAGGTCCGGTCCCCGCTCGGTGGTGTTCTGCTCGCTCACCGGTCCATTCTGCTGGCTGGTGGCTCCGAGCGCACCGCATACCATCTGCGCGTCCGCTCGGCGGATATCGGGAGATGAGCGCCTTACGATTCGTATCCAGAACGACGAAGCGACCGCACGAGTTTTGCGATCATGATCGTTCTGTTGCGTCGTGGGCGGGATCCGTGCACGAAAAAGCATCCGTGAGCAACAATCCGTCGATTGGGTTACCGCTGTGTAACGTTTGGCGTCCCAGTTTGCTCGCCGTCCTGCTTCTGCTTATCGTCAGAGTATTCAAAGAGCGATCCAGCGCACACGATGCGCTGTTTTCGCTTGCCCTTTCCCCAAGGAGGAACTGTGAAGTTCAGTCGGTTCGGCTCTGCCGCCGCCATCATCGCAGCAGGGGCTCTCGTCCTCACCGGTTGTTCCGGTGGCGGTTCCAGCAGCGAGAGCACCAGCAGCGCATCATCCGTCATCACGACCAACGGCTCCGAGCCGGAGTCGGGCCTCATCCCCAGCGACACCAACGAGGTCGGTGGCGGAAAGATCATCGACGAGGTCTTCGCAGGCCTCCGCTACTACGCGGCCGACGGCAAGCCGGTCGACGACCTGGCCGAGTCGATCGACACCGATGACTCGACCACCTTCACGATCAAGATCAAGGCTGATCAGAAGTTCACCAACGGCGACCCCGTCACCGCTGACTCGTTCGTCATGGCATGGCAGGACGCCGTCGTCAACCTCCGCAAGAACGCCTCGTTCTTCGCTGACGTCGAGGGCTACAACGAAGACGGCCAGCCCCTGACCGGCCTGAGCGTCGTCGACGACACCACCTTCACGGTGAAGTTGTCCGCACCTGCATCGGACTTCCCGCTGCGTCTGGGCTACTCCGCCTTCTACCCGCTGCCCGCTGCAGCGTTCGACGCGGCCGGCAAGGTCACGGACGAGTTCGGACAGAACCCGATCGGCAACGGCCCGTACAAGGTCGACGGCGACAAGGCGTGGAAGCACAACGAGTCGATCGAACTCGTCAAGAACGACGAGTACAAGGGTGGCCGCGAAGCCAAGAACGGTGGCCTGACCATCACGTTCTACAAGGACTTCGACAGCGCCTACGCCGACCTGCTGAGCGGCAACCTCGACGTCCTGGACCAGATCCCGGACTCCGCGCTCTCCACCTACCAGGACGACCTGGGCGACCGTGCGGTCAACCAGCCGGCCGCCGTGTTCCAGTCCTTCACGATCCCGTCCCGCCTCCCGCACTTCAGCGGTGAAGAGGGTCAGCTGCGTCGTCAGGCCATCTCGTACGCGATCAACCGTGAAGAGATCACGAAGGTCATCTTCAACGGGACCCGCACGCCGGCGACCGACTTCACCTCGCCGGTCATCGACGGCTACTCGAAGGACATCGAGGGTAACGACGTCCTCAAGTACAACGAGAAGAAGGCCAAGGAACTCTGGGCCGAAGCCGACGCCATCTCCCCGTGGGACGGCTCCTTCCAGATCGCGTACAACGCCGACGGGCCGCACCAGGCCTGGGTCGACGCAGTGACCAACGGCATCAAGAACGTCCTGGGCATCGAGTCCTCGGGCGTCCCGGTCGCCGTCTTCGGTGACTTCCGCGCCGGCATCACCAACCGCTCCATCGAGACGGCGTTCCGCTCCGGATGGCAGGCCGACTACCCGGGTCTGTACAACTTCCTCGCTCCGCTTTACGCGACCGGTGCTTCCTCGAACGACGGTGACTACTCGAGCCCCGAGTTCGACAAGCTCCTCTCCGAGGGTTCGTCCGAGACCGACCTGGACGCTGCGAACAAGAAGTTCCAGGACGCCCAGGCGGTCCTCTTCAAGGACCTGCCGGCCATCCCGCTCTGGTACCAGAACGTGAGCGGCGGCTTCGGCGAAGGCGTGCAGAACGTCGAGTTCGGTTGGAACTCGGTGCCGCTGTACTACGAGATCACCAAGTAGTCTTGTAGCGGCATAGCTGGGTGGGTCCGGTTCTTCCGGGCCCACCCAGCTTCACGAGTTCAGGAGTCCCACACCATGGGCGGTTACATTCTTCGTCGTGTCCTGCAGGCTATCCCCGTACTGCTCGGCACGACATTCCTCATCTATTTCATGGTCTTCGCGTTGCCCGGTGATCCCGTGCTCGCATTGTTCGGCGACAAGACGCCGAGCGCCGCGCAGATCGCTCAACTCAACGCCGAGTACAACCTCGACAAGCCGTTCATCGTGCAGTACTTCCTGTACCTCGGCGGCATCTTCACCGGCGACCTCGGAACGTCCTTCTCCGGGCAGCCGGTCAGCGAGATCCTCGCGCAGGCCTTCCCGGTCACGCTGCGGCTCGCCGTCATCGCCGTCTTCTTCGAGATGGTCGCCGGCATCACGATCGGTCTCATCTCCGGCATCCGCAAGGGCGGCATCTTCGACGCCTCGTTCCTCGTGGTCAGCCTGATCCTCATCTCGCTCCCCGTCTTCGTCATCGCGTTCGTCGCGCAGTACGTGTTCGGGATCCAGCTCGGGTGGTTCAGACCGACGGTCGGGCCGGGCGCGCCGATACAAGACCTCTTACTTCCCGCACTGGTCCTCGCCACCATCAGCTTCGCGCAGATCGTGCGGTTGACCCGGTCCTCGGTCATCGAGACGCAGTCGCTCGACTTCGTCCGTACGGCGTACTCGAAGGGCCTCAGCCGTCGCCGGGTCATCCCCGTGCACATCCTGCGCAACTCGCTGATCCCGGTCGTGACCTACCTCGCGGTGGACTTCGGTGTGCTGATCGTCGGCGCCACGGTGACCGAGGGCATCTTCAACGTCCCCGGTGTCGGCCGCACGCTCTACCAGGCCATCCTCCGAGGAGAAGGCCCGACCGTGGTGTCCTTCGTGACGGTGATGGTGTTGTTCTACCTCATCATCAACCTCGTCATCGACCTCTTCTACGCCGTGCTCGACCCAAGGATCCGCTATGTCAAGTAATGATCAGGAGCCGACGATCAAGCGATCCCCGAATCACTTCGTCGCGCCGCTCGAAGAGACCCCCCTCGCGGTCATCGACGCCGTCAAGGTCGACGAGAAGGTCAGCAACCTCTGGACCGACGCCTGGGCGTTCATGCGCCGTCGTCCCATGTTCTGGATCTCGTCCGTCCTCATCCTGCTCGTCGTGGTCGTGGGCCTGTTCCCCTTCCTCTTCACGCAGACGCCCCCGAACAACCAGTGCTTCCTTGAGAACAGCAACGGCGGGCCTGAGGCCGGCCACATCCTCGGGTTCACGAAGCAGGGCTGCGACATCTTCGCGCGGGTCATCTACGGGACCTCCACGTCGCTGTCGGTCGGGCTCATCGTGACGTTGATCACGGCCACGCTCGGCATCGTGTTCGGCGCGTTCGCCGGTTTCTACGGCGGTTGGGTCGACTCGGTGCTGTCCCGCATCGGCGACATCTTCTTCTCCATCCCGTACATCCTCGCGGCCGTCGTCGTCATGTCGGTGCTCGCGAAGTACCGGAGCGTGTGGACGATCTCCTTGGCGATCGGTCTGTTCGCCTGGCCATCAGTCGCCCGAGTGCTTCGAGCGGAGGTGCTCAGGGTCAAGAACGCGGACTACGTCCAAGCGTCCATCGCGCTGGGTGTCTCCCGCTTCAAGATCCTCCTGCGCCACGTGCTGCCGAACGCGATCCCTCCGGTGATCGTCGTCATCACGATCTCGCTGGCGTCCGCGATCGTCGCCGAGGCGACGCTGTCCTTCCTCGGCGTGGGGCTCGGGAGCGAGACCATGTCCTGGGGCAACGACATCAGCCAGGCGCAGCGTGACCTCCGCACGGCCCCGCAGGTGCTGATCTACCCGTCGATCGCGCTGTCGCTCACCGTGCTCAGCTTCATCATGATGGGCGAAGTCCTGCGAGACGCGCTCGACCCGAAGGCGAGGGCCCTGCGTTGAACGCGAGCCAGATGAACACCCAGCAGCCGCTGCTCGAGGTCAAGGACCTCGAGGTCACCTTCCGCACCCAGAGCGGAACGGTCCAGGCCATCCGCAAGACCGGGTTCACCATGATGCCCGGGGAGACCGTCGCGATCGTCGGTGAGTCCGGATCCGGGAAGTCGACGACCGCGCACGCGATCATCAACCTCCTGCCCGGTACCGGCAAGATCAGCGGGGGCGAGATCCTCTTCGAGGGGCGCGACCTCTCGAAGCTCTCCCGCAACGAGATCGAGGACGTCCGAGGACGCCTGATCGGTTTCGTACCGCAGGACCCGATGTCCAACCTGAACCCGGTGTGGAACATCGGCTTCCAGGTCGAGGAGGCCATCCGTGCCAACGGCATCGCCCACGGCAAGAAGGCCGTCCGCGCCAAGGCGATCGAGGTGCTCCAGCAGGCCGGCCTCTCCGACGCCGACCGTCGCCTGAAGCAGTTCCCGCACCAGTTCTCCGGTGGCATGCGTCAGCGCGTGCTCATCGGTATCGGTCTGTCGTCGAGCCCGAAGCTGCTCATCGCGGACGAGCCGACCTCGGCGCTCGACGTCACGGTCCAGCGGAAGATCCTCGACCACCTCGAGAGCCTGACCCGCGACAGCGGCACGGCGCTGCTCTTCATCACGCACGACCTCGGCCTCGCCGCCGAGCGCGCTGAGAAGCTCATCGTCATGTACAAGGGGCAGATCGTCGAGGCCGGTCCGTCGGTTGAGATCCTGCAGAACCCGGTGCACCCGTACACGAAGCGGCTCGTCGCAGCGGCGCCGAGCCTGGCGTCGCGTCGCATCCAGTCGGCGACCGGATCGCTCGAGACCCTCGACCACGAGGCTCCCGCCGGCTCCGAGGGCATCGACCTCATCGTCGCCGCCGAGCACCGCGCCGCAGCGCAGGCTGCCCAGCCGGACGCGGAAGCCGCGATCGTGGTCAAGGACCTCGAGAAGGTCTACAACATCCGTGGCCAGAAGGCGGCTGAGCGGGAGCTCAAGGCCGTCGACGGCGTCTCGTTCGAGATCCCGAGGGGCACCACCATGGCGCTCGTCGGCGAGTCCGGATCCGGCAAGTCGACCGTGGCAAAGCTGCTCCTGCAGCTGGAGACGCCGACGTCCGGCCAGATCCGCATCGGTGGCAAGGCGATGGAGGGACTCGATCGCAAGGGCCTCCTCGCGCTGCGCCGGAAGATGCAGCCGGTCTTCCAGGACCCCTACGGTTCCCTCGACCCGCTGCGGAACATCGGCAACACGATCGCTGAACCGCTCGTCACGCACAAGGTGGGCGACAAGGCCTCCCGCCGTGCTCGCGTGCTGGAGCTCCTCGACCAGGTCTCGCTGCCGCAGGCGGTCGCGACCCGATACCCGAACGAACTCTCCGGTGGACAGCGTCAGCGCATCGCGATCGCTCGCGCACTCGCGTTGAAGCCTGAGATCGTCGTCCTCGACGAGGCGGTGTCCGCGCTCGACGTCCTCGTCCAGGCGCAGATCCTGCAGTTGCTCGCCGACCTCCAGTCGGAGCTGCAGCTGACGTACCTCTTCATCACCCACGACCTCGCGGTCGTGCGCGTGATCGCCGACAACGTCGCGGTCATGCAGAAGGGGAAGATCGTGGAGGCGTCGACCACGGACGACGTCTTCGAGAACCCGAAGCAGCAGTACACGCGCGAACTCCTCGACGCCATCCCCGGCGCCGGGATCGAGCTCGCGCTGTAACCGGCGCACCACGTCGAAGGGCGGTGCCGCGGAGTGATCCGTGGCACCGCCCTTCGGCGTTGCGGGAGGCGTCCGCCGGTCGCTAGCCGAGGAGCGCCGAGGCGACGCCCCAGAGGACGAGTGCGGCCGTGACGCCGAGGGCGACGACGTCCCAGCGCGAGGTGGCGAGGCGGTCGTCCTTCGGGTCGATCCGACCCCAGCGTTCGTGCGCACGGTCGATGAGGTCGACGGCCGTCGGACCCTCGTTGCCGGCGCGGCCGGGTCGGCGGACACCCGCCGCGCGGTCCTGGTGGTCGACCCCGCGTCG
>NZ_JACYTW010000075.1:0-14019 GCF_014841395.1 Plantibacter sp. CFBP 13570
GTATCCGACGAGCACGGCGCCAGGGCGCGGCTCTTCGGCGGGAGAGACGCTCGCCGCGGTGTCGGCGGCCAGCGTGGCCTCCTCCGACTCGACGACCGCCGGTGCGGGCGCGGTCGGCTCGGCGGTCGCCACCCCACCACCGGTGCTCACGCTGATGATGGGCGTCCCGACGTCGACGGTCTGGCCCTCCTGGACGAGCAGGGCGCCGACGGTGCCGGCGAACGGCGACGGGAGTTCGACGAGCGACTTCGCGGTCTCGATCTCGACCAGCACCTGGTTGACCGAGACGGCGTCGCCCGGCGCGACCTTCCATGCGACGATCTCGGCCTCGGTCAGGCCTTCGCCGACGTCCGGCAGTTCGAACTGGAGATCACTCATCGTGGTTCCTCGTCTTCCTTCGGTGTTCAGTACGCCAGCGAGCGATCGACGGCCTCGAGGATGCGGTCGGCATCCGGGAGGTAGACGCCTTCGAGCTTCGCCGGCGGGAACGGGGTGTCGAACCCGGACACCCGCAGGACGGGTGCCTCGAGTGAGTAGAAGGCGCGCTCGGTGACGGTCGCCGCGATCTCCGAGCCGACGCTCGTGAAGCCGGGCGCCTCCTGCACGTAGACGAGGCGGCCGGTCCGGCGGACGGATTCGACGAGCGGGTCGTAGTCGATGGGCGACAACGAGCGCATGTCGACGACCTCGACGCTCGTGCCCTCGGTGGCGGCGAGTTCAGCCGCCTGCAGCATGACGCTCACGATGGCGCCGTGTCCGGCGAGGGTGACCTCCGTGCCGGTGCGGACGATGCGGCTGCCGTGCAGTGGCGCGGCCGAGCCGTCGAGGTCGACCTCGCCCTTCGGCCAGTAGCGGCTCTTCGGCTCGAGGAAGACGACCGGGTCGTTCGAGGCGATGGCCTCCTGGATCATCCAGTAGGCGTCGTTCGGGGTCGACGGGCTGACGACGCGCAGGCCGGCCGTGTGGGCGAAGTACGCCTCGGGGCTCTCCTGGTGGTGCTCGACCGCGCCGATGTGTCCGCCGTAGGGGATCCGGATGACGACAGGCATCTGCAGCTTGCCCTCGTGCCGATTGGTGAGCTTCGCGAGCTGCGTCGTGATCTGGTTGAAGGCTGGGAACACGAAGCCGTCGAACTGGATCTCGCACACCGGACGGTAGCCGCGCATGGCGAGGCCGATCGCGGTACCGACGATGCCGGACTCCGCGAGCGGGGTGTCGAGGACGCGGTCGCCGCCGAACTCGGCGTGCAAGCCCTCGGTGACGCGGAACACGCCACCGAGTGGGCCGATGTCCTCGCCCATCAGCAGGACCTTGTCGTCCTCGGTCATCGCCTTGCGCAGGCCGGCGTTCAACGCCTTCGCCATCGGCATGGTGGTCGTCGTCATGCGTTGCCTCCTTCGAGCGAGGCCTCGTAGCGTTCGAGCCAGGCCTGCTGCTCGACCATGAGCGGGTGCGGTTCGGAGTAGACGCCCTCGAACATGAGCTCGGGACCGGGCGCCTCGAGTGCGAGCGTGCGGACGCGGGTGTCCTCCGCGAGCGCAGCAGCCTCTTCGTCGACCTCGGCGAAGAACGCGTCCGAGGCGCCGAGCCCCTGGAGATACGTCTTGAACCGGACGATCGGGTCGCGGGCGATCCAGGACTGGAGTTCGTCGTCGGTGCGGTACTTCGTCGGGTCGTCGCTCGTGGTGTGGGCGCCGACGCGGTAGGTCATCGCCTCGATGAGGCTCGGGCCGTGGCCGGCGCGGGCGTCGTCGAGGTGCTTCGCCGCCGTCGCGTAGCTCGCGAGGACGTCGTTGCCGTCGATGCGGACGCTGTCGAGGCCGAACCCGGCGGCGCGCTGGTAGAGCGGCTCGCGGGCCTGGCGGGAGACGGGGACGGAGATGGCCCACTGGTTGTTCTGCAGGAAGAACACCTGCGGCGTCTGGTAGCTGGCGGCGTAGATGTACGCCTCGTTCGCGTCACCCTCGGAGCTCGAGCCGTCGCCGAAGTAGACGAGCACGGCCGTGTCGCGGTCGGGGTCGCCGGTGCCGACGGCCTTGTCGAAGTTCAGGCCCATCGCGTAGCCGGTCGCGTGCAGGGTCTGAGCGGCGAGCACGAGGGTGTACAGGTGCATGTTGCCGTTGGACGGATCTGCCGGGTCCCAGCCGCCGTGCGTGTTGCCGCGCATGAGGCGGACGATGTCGATGGGGTCGACACCGCGGATCATCGCGACGACGTGTTCGCGGTAGGAGGGGAAGATGTGGTCCTGGGCTCGCGCCGCACGGGCCGAACCGACCTGTGCCGCCTCCTGCCCGTGACTCGGCGGCCACAGCGCCATCTGGCCCTGGCGCTGCAGGTTCGTCGCCTCGATGTCGAAGGCGCGGACGTTCGCCATGTCTCGGTAGAACTGCTGCAGGTCGGTCTCGGTCAGGCGATCGAGGAACGGCTGATAGCGCTCCGCGTGTTCGTTCGGCGCGAAGGTGCCGGCCGCGTCGATGAACTGGACGCTGGGCACGGTGGGGTCGTCTCCGGAACGGCTCATCGTGAGCGCACTCCCTCTCGTGTCGGGTGGTCGGCCGGCAGTCCGGCGAGGATCTCTGCAGCGGCGGCGAGGAGCGGTTCGATCGACTCGGCTTCACCGATCGAGATGCGGACGCCGTCGCCGGGGAAGGCGCGGCCGACGATGCCGTGCGCGAGGAAGGTCTCGTTCGCCGCGGCCGTCTGCTCGCCGAGGCCGAACCAGACGAAGTTGCCCTGTGCCGCGGGGATGAACCAGCCCTGCTCGCGGAGTGCGGCGGCGAGGTCGTCGCGTCGTGCGGTGATGACCGCGACGCGGGCTCGGATGTCCTCGGCGTTCGCGAGTCCGGCGATGGCCGCCTGCTGCGCCGGCGCGGTGCTGGAGAGCGGGATGGCCGCGTTGCGGGCGCCGTCGAGGACGAGCTCGTGGCCGATGGCCCAGCCGACGCGGAGGCCGGCGAGTCCGTAGGCCTTCGAGAAGGTGCGGAGCACGACGAGGTTCGGGTACTCGTCGAGGAGCGGGATGCCGTTGACGGCGTCGTCGTCGGTGACGAACTCGCGGTAGGCCTCGTCGAGGAGGACGAGCACGTCGGACGGCACGGAGCGGAGGAAGGCGAGGAAGGCGGCGCGCTCGACGACCGGGCCGGTGGGGTTGTTCGGCGTGCAGACGATGACGACGCGGGTGCGGTCGGTGACGGCTGCGGCCATCGCCTCGAGGTCGTGGGAGCCGTCGGGCCGGTTCGGGACGCGCACCGATGTTGCTCCGGCGACGGTCACGAGACCCGGGTAGGCCTCGAAGGAGCGCCAGGCGAAGACGACCTCGTCTCCCGGACCGGCGGTCGCGGTGATGAACTGGCTGAGGAGTGCGACCGAGCCCGCCCCGATGTGGATGCGTTCCGGCGTGACCCCGTTGGCTTCGGCGAGCGCCGTGCGCAATGCGAGTGCGGCGCCGTCGGGGTAGCGGTGGGAGTCCGCAGCCGTGTCGGTGATGGCCGAGAGGACGGCGTCGAGCGGCGGGAACGGGACCTCGTTGCTGGAGAGCTTGAAGGCGTCGGGTGCGGCCGGCTTGCCCTGACGGTAGGGCGGCAGATCTGCGATCTCCGGACGGAGACGGACCGGGCTCCGGCCCGGCTGAGCGGCCGGCTGGGCGGTGGTTGGCAGGTTGTCACTCACTCGACGAGTCTAGGCCGCGAAGGATACCTGCGTCGGAATGCAGTGCGCCGGTCCGAATCGGCCCTTTGCCCGCTGTGGCAAGGGTGGGAGGATTGCCCTCATGGGACGTTTTCTGCTGAACCTGATCGTCAACGGCTTCGCCATCTGGGTCACGACCCTCATCGTCGCCGGTGTGAACGTGACGCCGTACGCGCCTGGCGGCACGCTGGAGACGATCCTGACCTTCGCGCTCGTCGCGCTCATCTTCGCGGTCGTGAACACCATCATCGGTTCGGTCATCAAGGTGCTCGCGTTCCCCCTCTACATCCTCACGCTCGGTCTGATCGGGCTCCTCATTAACGGACTCCTCCTCCTCATCACCGCGGGCATCAGCGGCTGGTTCGGGTTCGGCCTGACCGTCGACGGCTTCTGGTGGGGCGTCCTCGGGGCGATCGTCATCTCGATCGTGAACTGGCTGCTCGGCATCGTCATCCGCCCGAAGACCAAGGACTGACCGGCGCGAAGAACTCATCCGATTGCGGTTCACTCCACTCGATCCGCTCGGTACTGCGATGTCTCGCCGTCACCGGCGAGCTCGGAGAGCGGCTTGACGACTTCCTGGAGGCGCGGATCCGACGACGCGTCGGCGAGCCGCGCCGTGTCTCGGTAGTTCTCGAGCCGGTGGGCCGGCAGCGGGTCGTCGCCGCTCGGCGGAGGCGCACCGTCGAACAGCGACCGGCTGACGACCGTTCCTCCATCAGGCTGGCCCTGACGGCGCCCTGACAGCGCTGGGATGACGTCCTCCGTGTGCTCGAAGTGCGCTCGCGGCACGTCTTCGTCGAAGACGATCGTGTTGACCGGCGCCCCGAAGGTGACGAGCGACGAGTCGTAGTCACCGCTGGCTGCGATGGCTGCCGCGACGATCCCACCCTGCGAGTACCCGACGTGCAGCACCGATGCTCCTTTCGGGACACCTGCGAGTTCCATGGCGTCGAGGGTCGCCCTCGTGCTGTCGGCGGCGAGACCCGGGAGGGCTGAAGCGGCGACGGCGTCCAGATTGCTCTGGTTGTCCCACGGCTCCGATCCGGTGTTCGGAAGACCCGTGTCGATCGTGCCGCCCGACCACACGATCCACTGCTCCGACCCGGTGGCGTCGACATGCCGCTCGACCCGGATCTGGGGGCTCCCCTCCCCTCCGTGCGGCATCCGTCGGGCCAGCTCCTCGTACGTCGTCGGCGGGGAGACGCGGTCGTCCTCGCCGTCTGCCCGAGGGACGGGAGATGTCCGCACCCCGGAGGCCGTCAGGACGCCGGTCGCATCGGCAGTGCGCGCCACGACCAAGGCGGCGAGCGCGACGCCCGGCACCCCGTCGGCAGTGGCCATCATGGAGAGGATGCCGGCGGGGAGCCCCCCGGCCCCGACCAACCACTCATCCGCCGACGAGACGATGCGACGCACCGCATCCGCAAAGAGCGGTGTGGCCATGAGGTCACGCAAGCCCCGTTCGGCGGTGGCGTCGAACTGCTCGCCTGCCCCTTCCGACACCGCGCCGACGACCGCGCGGACGACGGATCCGAGCAGCAGCACGGCTCCGATACCGACAGCGCCGGGCACCCAGGACGCTGGAGATGCGCCCAGGGCCCAGGCGTTGGCGCCATCGGTCAGCTCAAAGAGGGACGCGACCGTGCGCTCGATGTCGCCGTACGCCTCAGCCGACAGGAGGAGTCGTTCTCCGAGGTGAGTCGCCTCGCCCCCGGCTTGCCTGAGCAGGGCTGCTGCCCGCGCGGCGGACTCCCGGCCCGCCTCTCCGTCGAGCTGTGGGACCAGGAGCGGTCCGGTCGGCGCATGGGAGGTGTCCATGCGACCCACGGCGTCAAGCCGCCCTGCCCATTCCTCGCATGAGGCGCCGAGCGAAACCAGGGTGCGCGCGAGGTTCAGATGGCCGTCCGTCGCGACGGCGACCACCCCTCCACCACGGAGCACGAGGTCGTCGCTCACCGGAGGCTCCCAGCCGAGATGGTCCCAGCGGCTCCGAGCGATCTCCGAAGCGCCTCGTCGAGCGCCGACGCTGCTTCACGCAACCGCCCGACGAGGTCGTCCGCCGCCCAGGAGAACTCCATCGCCGCCGGCCCTACCCAGTCCAATCCGGATCGCCCGTGCATGAAGTCCGTGATGCCGGTGCTCAGCGCGCTCAGGACGGCGTCGACGCACTGCGCTCGCGACTCAAGTACCGCGAGGGCCTCCTCCGCAGTCCATTCCGACGGGGAATCCATCGCAAACGGGTCGTAGTACTCCAACGCCATGTCCCCTCGCCCTCCGCCCGCCCACCGCCGGCATCACGCTCGACTCTGCCCAACCGGCGGAGCGGTCACGCCAGCACACCGTGCTGATGTGGAGGAAGCCGACCGGAGTGAAGCTGTGGAGCGGAGTCAGCTGAGAACGGTTCGACGGCTCGGGCGCGGTCGGCCAGAATAGACGCATGAACACCCTCGGGGAGGCCGACCCCGGCACGACCCCGTTCCGCGTGTGCTTCGTCTGCGCGGGCAACATCTGTCGATCCCCGATGGCCGAGAGCGTCTTCACCGACCTCGTCGCGGCCGCCGGGCTGGAGCGGGTGGTGGAGGTCTCCTCCGCCGGCACCGGCGACTGGCACGTCGGCGAGCACGCCGACCACCGCACGGTCACCGCGCTGCGAGCGCACGGCCACGACGCCACCGCCCACCGGGCCAAGCAGTTCGACCCCGACCGCTTCGACAGTTACGACCTCGTCGTCGCCCTCGACCGCAGTCACGAACGCATCCTGCGGGCTTGGGCGGGCAACGACGCCGACCGTTCCAAGGTGCACCTGCTCCTGAGCTTCGACAGCACCTCCGGGACCCGCGACGTGCCCGACCCCTACTACTCGGACGCCCAGATGTTCGAGACCGTCCTCGGCATGATCGACCATGCCTGCAGATCCCTCTTCCACCAGCTCGAACCAGCACTGACCCAGGGAGCCACCCCATGACCGAATTCCCCGCCCAGCCGCTCAGCCCGCTCGACGGTCGCTACCGCCCCGCCGTGACGGCGCTCGGAGAGTACCTCTCGGAGGCCGGCCTGAACCGCGCCCGCGTGCAGGTCGAGGTCGAGTGGCTCGTCTACCTCACCGAGCACTCCATGTTCGGCTCCTCCCCGCTCACCCCGGCGGAGATCGAGCAGCTCCGCGCGCTCTACCTCGACTTCGGCCAGGCCGACATCGACTGGCTGGCCGAGAAGGAGGCCGTCACGCGTCACGATGTGAAGGCCGTCGAATACCTCGTGCGCCACCGCCTGTCCGAGCTCGGGCTCGACCGCATCGCCGAACTCACCCACATCGCCTGCACGAGCGAGGACATCAACAACCTCTCCTACGCGCTCACCGTGTCGCAGGCCGTCCGCGCCATCTGGCTGCCGAAGCTGCGCCTCGTCCTCGACTCCCTGCGCACCAAGGCCGTCGACTTCCGGGCCGTCCCGATGCTCGCCCGCACGCACGGCCAGCCGGCGACGCCCACCACGATGGGCCGCGAGCTCGCCGTCACCGTCTACCGACTCGAGCGCATCGCCCTGCAGATCGAGGCGAACGAGTACCTCGGCAAGTTCTCCGGCGCGACCGGCACCTTCGCCGCCCATGTCGTCGCCGATCCCGACGCGGACTGGCCCGCCATCTCGCGCGAGTTCGTCGAGGGACTCGGCCTCGACTGGAACCCGCTGACGACGCAGATCGAGTCGCACGACTGGCAGGCCGAGCTCTACGGCAAGATCTCCCATGCCAACCGCGTGCTGCACAACCTCGCCACGGACATGTGGACGTACATCTCCATCGGCTACTTCCGACAGATCCCGGTCGCGGGCGCCACCGGCTCGTCGACCATGCCGCACAAGGTCAACCCGATCCGCTTCGAGAACGCCGAAGCGAACCTGGAGCTGTCGAGCGCGATCCTCGACTCCCTGGCCGCCACCCTCGTCACCTCGCGACTCCAGCGCGACCTCACCGACTCGAGCGCCCAGCGCAACATCGGTGTCGGGTTCGGCCACTCGCTGCTCGCCCTCGACAACATCCTCGGCGGCCTCGGGCAGATCGACCTCGCGGAGG
Organism: Plantibacter sp. CFBP 13570; assembly: GCF_014841395.1. Taxonomy (NCBI): domain Bacteria; kingdom Bacillati; phylum Actinomycetota; class Actinomycetes; order Micrococcales; family Microbacteriaceae; genus Plantibacter; species Plantibacter sp. CFBP 13570. The sequence continues at coordinate 7,760 of NZ_JACYTW010000075.1, forward strand.
ACGTGCTCGCCGCGGACCTCGACCACAACTGGGAGGTGCTCGCGGAGGCCATCCAGACGGTCATCCGCGCCGAGGTGACCGCGGGTCGCTCGAGCATCGAGGACCCCTACGCGCTCCTCAAGGAACTCACGCGCGGCAAGCGTCTCGGCCAGGCGGAGCTCGTCGAGTTCGTCTCCAAGCTCGACATCGGCGACGCCGCGAAGCAGCGCCTGCTCGAGCTCACCCCGGCGACGTACCTCGGGCTCTCCGACGACCTGGTGGACTACCTGCCGTAGGTCGCCCATCGACAGGCTCGGGGAACGGGAGACCGAGCACCGAGCCTGTCGGCGTGCGCCCTTCGACAAGCTCAGGGACCGGAAGGAACGCTCAGGGACCGGAAGGAACGCTCAGGGACCGGAGGGAACGCGCGGGACCCGGCAAGACGCCGAAGGACCGGAGGGAGCACTCAGGGCCGGAGGGACGAGACGGTCAGTGACCGGAGGGGCGCGGCGGACGCTTGTCGTCGCCGTCCTGCTCGTCGAGGTCGAGCTTCTCCTGGAAGTCGGGCTTCACGGCGAGCGCCAGCATCGCGAGGACGACGAGCGAGGCGATGAACGCGATGCCCAGGCCGATGAGCGACAGGACGATCTCGCGGGTCGACATCAGGACGACGACGCCGGTGAAGACCCCCATGACGCCCGAGAGCACGAGGAGCTCGATCGGCCGCAGGACGTCGTCGCGGTTGGGCTTGCTCATGATGCGGCTCCAGCCGTGCCGGTGGTGTCGTCGGTGGCTGCGCCGGTGACCGGGCGCTTGCCCGCCCACCGCAGCGACAGTCCGCCGATGACGAGGTAGACGCCGATGATCGCGGCGTATGCTCCGACGAGGCCGACGACGACGATGTCCGCACGGAGGACACCCTCGACACCTCCCGGGGCGGCGAATCGCTGCTCGAGTCCGGGCGGGACGAGGAGCGTCGCGATGGCGAGCAGCACCGTGAAGGCACCGACCGCGGTCCAGTCCTTCGCCGCGGCGAGGCGTCCGCGCCAGCGGATCCCGCTGTACAGCTCGAGGAATCCGGTGAGGGCCGCCCACAGGGTGACGACGTAGAGGAAGATGCTCAGCCCGCCGCCGCTCACGAGCAGCGAGAAGACGCCGGTCACGACGCCGATGACGCCCTGGCCGAGGAAGAACGCGCGCGTCACGGTGTCGGAGAAGTTCGGGAAGGCGAAGGCGCCGACGATCGCGCCGGACAGCAGCGTGAAGACCCCGAAGACCACGAGGCCGAACTGCGAAGAGTGGCCCTGCGTGAAGGTGACGACCCCCGCCGTGGCGAGCGCGATCACCGCGCGCAGGATCGGGACCATCCAGTACCGATCGTGCTTGGCGCCGTCGAACGGAATGCTGGGCACGGTGAACGTCTCATCTCTTGCAGGAAGTCCTCTCCAGCTTACGCGGTCCTGCGGGGGACGCGGACCGGGGTCAGGGTGCCCTGGGTGGGACCGACAGGCCCGCGGCGAGTTCAGCGAAGACGGCCGCAGCATCGGCCCGATCGCGGGTCAGCAGTGACGCCTGCCCAGCCCAGAAGCCCTGGAGGTCCGCGACGCCCCGCTCGGAGGCGACGGTGCGGAACCGCCCGGTCAGCCAGTTCTGGACCGGGAACGGGGCGACGACCCCGGACGCCTCGATCTCACGCAGCACCCGGTTCGGGACACCCCGGCCGAGCCTGCCGCTCATCGCGCGCGTGAGGACGGTGCCGTCGGCGGGCGTCGAGACGATGGCCGCCCGATGCTCGGCCGTCGCGGCGGAGACGCTCGTGCGGAGGAAGGCGGTCCCGACCTGCACGCCGGCGGCGCCGAGGGCCCGTGCGGCAGCGACACCACGTCGGTCGGCGATACCGCCGGCGGCGATCACCGGGACGTCCAAGGCGTCGACGAGCTGCGGGATCAGGGCGACCAGGCCGACGAGGGAGTCCTCGGCTGCTCGCAGGAACGAGACGCGGTGGCCGCCGGCCTCCATGCCCGTGCCGACGACGACGTCGACGCCGCCCTCCTGCAGGGCGAGTCCCTCGGCAACCGTGGTCGCCGTCCCGACCACGACGATGCCCCGCTCGTGCGCCGCGTCGACCACCGGCCGCGGTGGAACCCCGAAGACGAAGCTGACCACGGCGGGCCGCGCCTCCAGGACGGCCTCGATCTGCTCGTCGAAGGGCGGCACGTACCGGGCCGGGCGATCGGGCAGCTCGAGCGACAACTCGTCGAACACGGGTCGGAGCGCCTCGACCGCGGCTGCGAAGGACGCCTCGGAGTCGTCGGGCGACAGCTCGTCGCCACGCGGCAGCCACAGGTTCAGTGCGAAGGGCGCCGCGGTCCGCTCGCGGAGCGCCGTGACCGTCCGCTCGATGCGCTCGGCGTCATAACCGTACAGACCGAAGGAACCGAGGCCGCCCAGCTCACTCACCGTCGCGGTGAGCTCGACGGAGGACAGACCTCCGAAGGGGCCGAGCACGATCGGGACGTCGACAGGAAGGGCACGCACGCCCCCCAGTATGTCCCTCGCCTCTTGCGGGTGAAACCGGATCGAAACATGATGGACATCAAACAACTCACTTTGAGCTGTTTACTGAGTGCATCGACGCACGCCCACAGAGGAACTCCACCGCCATGACCCTGACCATCGCCGGACTGCAGCACCACGGCGTCCCCGGAGACGTCGAGGCGAACCTCGCGCTCGTCGCCGACGCCGCCAGACAGGCATCGGATCGCGGCGCGGATCTGCTCGTCACCCCCGAGATGTTCGTCACCGGCTACAACCTCGGCGACCGCCTCGCCCCGCTCGCCACCCCGGAGCTGGTCGACCGGGTCGCCGCCATCGCCGACGAGACCGGGATCGCGATCCTCGCCGGCCTGCCCGAACCACTCCCCGGCGGAGCCGTCGCGAACGCCCTCGTCCTCGTCGGTCCTGACGGGACGGAGCTGCTCCGGTACCGCAAGACGCACCTGTTCGGCGAGCTCGACCGACAGCTCTTCGTGGCCGGTGACACTCTCGCACCGACCGTCGACCTGGGCGGCGTCCGCGTCGCCGTCCTCATCTGTTACGACGTCGAGTTCCCCGAGACCGTCCGCGCGGCAGCCCTCGACGGCGCCGACGTCGTGATCGTCCCCACCGCGCAGATGGAGCCGTACGCACACATCGCCGAGCGGCTCATCCCGGTGCGCGCCTGGGAGAACCAGGTCCACCTCGTCTACGTCAACCGCGTCGGTTCCGAAGGGGACCTCACCTACGTCGGCCGCAGCAGCATCGTCGGCCCGGACGGCGTGGTCCTCGACGCGCTCGACGGGGACGCCGTCGGTCTCATGATCGCCACGATCGATCCCGAGGCCACCAAGCGCGCCAGGCAGGAGAACCCCTACCTCGCCGACCGCCGCGCCGAGCTGTATTGAAGGATCCCGTCCTTCCTCCCCTCCCCCTCCGAGTCCCCCGACTCCCCTGGAAAGTGACCTCATGACCGTGAACCCCATCGCCGAGCCGCGTCAGCGCCTCGACGGCCAGCTCGGTACCGGCTCCATCGTCTTCATGGTGATCGCCGCCGCCGCACCACTCACCGTGATCGGCGGCAACGTCCCCATCGCGATCGGCACCGGGAACGGCGCCGGAGCCCCGATCGGCTTCGCCCTCGCGGCCGTCATCCTCCTCGTCTTCTCCGTCGGCTTCGTCACCATGACGCCGTTCGTCCGCGAGGCCGGCGCGTTCTTCTCCTACGTGACGGCCGGACTCGGCTCACGCCTCGGTCTCGGCTCCGCGTTCACCGCGCTCGTGGCCTACACGGCGATCCAGGTGGGCGTGTACGGCTACATGGGGTGGGCGCTCGACGACCTCGTCACGTACTTCGGCGGCCCGAGCCTGCCCTGGTGGCTGTACTCCTTCGCGACGATGGCGATCGTGGCGGTGCTCGGCTACCGGCACATCGACCTGAGCGCGAAGGTGCTGGGCATCGCCCTGACGCTCGAGATCCTCGTGGTCGTCGTGCTCGACGTCGTCATCTTCGCGACGGGCGGCGCGGACGGCATCGCGGTCGAGACCTTCGACCCCGCCAACATCTTCACCGGTGGGATCGGCGTCGCCGTGCTCTTCGCCCTCACCGGCTTCATCGGATTCGAGGCGACCGCGGTCTTCCGGGACGAGGCGCGCAACCCGGAACGCACCATCCCGCGGGCCACGTACCTGGCCGTCGTCATCATCGGCGTGTTCTACGCCATCTCCTGCTGGGCGCTCGTGACGGGCGTCGGCGCAGGGAACGCCGTCGCTGTCGCCCAACAGACGCTCGCCGGCGAGGGCAACCTCCTGCTCGACACGACGACGACCTACCTCGGCCCGATCATGCGCGACGTCGTCCAGGTGCTGCTCATCACAAGCCTGTTCGCGTGCGTGCTGTCCTTCCACAACGTCATCGCGCGCTACCAGTTCACGCTGGCACAGAAGTCGGTGCTGCCCGCCCGCCTCGGCCGGCGCCACCCCGCACACCACTCCCCGTCGACCTCCTCGATCGTGCAGACGGTGACGGCGGCCATCGTCCTCGCCGGGCTCGCCCTCGCCGGCCTCGACCCGCTCGTCGGGGTCTTCGGATCCATGGCCGGGGTGGCGACCGTCGGGATGGTGCTGCTCATGCTGACGACCTCGATCGCCGTCCTCGTGTTCTTCGCGCGCCGACCCGAGCTGGTCCCCGGCCGCACCTGGGGTGCGCGGGTGTTCCCGATCCTCGCGGTGGTCGGACTCGCATTCGCGCTGTGGCTCGTGCTGTCGAACTTCACGCTCGTCACCGGCGGAAGCGTCACCGTGAGTGTCGTGCTCGCCCTCATCCCCGTGGTCGCCATGCTGATCGGTATCGTGTTGGGGAAGCGGTTCCCTCTGGACGCCGAGCCGGACGGCGCGGTGAGCGAGGCGACCGCCGACCAACCGACCGCCGGCTGACCCAGGGTCGCGGAGTCGATCAGCGACGAGACGAGGGTGCCATGGATCTGGGTTCGCCCTCACTCGGAGCGATCCGCCGGACGACCGCCGTCGACACCGTCCGCGCGCGCATCTCGCTGGCGCTGGAGCTCGGGATGCTGGTGCCCGGCCAACGGCTCCCGGCACCCGAGGAAGCGGCTCGAGCGTTCGGGGTCAGCGAGATGTCGGTGCGGCGCGCCTATCGGGCGTTGAGCGACGAGGGCGTCGTCGTCCGGAGGCAGGGCAACACGGGTGGCACGTTCGTCGCGGATGCGCCCGCGGTGGGCACCGTGCCCGAGATCGCCGCCTACCGCGAGGACGCCGTCCACGTGCACGCGCTCATCGACCAGCGCGCGACGCTCGAAGCCGGGCTGGCGGCGCTCTCGGCGGCCGAACCGGAAGCGTCGTCCCTGCGTCGACTCGACGACCTCGTGGCGACCATGCGAACGGAGCCGGACTGGAGCAGGTTCCGCGAAGCCGATGCGGCGTTCCACGCCGAGCTGGCGGTGTCGGCAGGCGTGCCGGGGGCGGCCGACCTCCACGACCGCGTGTCCCGCGAGCTGTACTCCTACTTCATCCCCTACCGGATCGAGTACCTGCGCGCGTCGAACGAGGAGCATGCTCTGCTCGTCGCCGCGCTCCGTGACGGCGATGCGGCAGCAGCGAGTCGCCTGGCCTTCGACCACGTCGCGGAGCTCCACCGCTCGATGTACGTCGGCCTCGCGGGCCACACCGACGGCGCGCAATCCACTCCGTGAAGCGCTTGGAGACGATCGAAGGCGCGCCCTCGGCGAGGCGTCACGGCTGGGGCCGGAAATCCGACATGCGCCGTACTAAGGCATAGTGGGGACGGGTTCACCCCCGCCGCGAAGGAGTGAGAGCATGATCGACAAGGCCTCGATACAGGACTTCCCGCCGATGACGGCATCGCTGCTGGCGGACAATTCCGGCGTGTTCCGCGTCGGCACCGCCGAGCAGTACCTGACCGCCACCGACGCGGGAACGGCCCGCCGCCAGCTCGTCGAACTGATGCAGGCGGAGGCCCGGAAGTCGGGTCGACCGATCCGCGTGACGGTGACCGACCCCACGAGCGTCACCGTGCTCCTCATCGGTGTCGACGGCGAACTGCAGGAGGAGCCGCAGTCCGCAGCGCCCGCGCGCACCGCGCAACGGACCACGCCACCGCCCGCACCGGCGCAACGGGTGCCGCTCATCCAGGCGCCACCGCCCACCCCCTCCCAGCCGGCGCCCGCCCGCCCGGCCCCGGCTCAGCCGCAGACACCGCCCCGTGC